>NZ_JBFTZW010000001.1:0-264419 GCF_056406555.1 Arthrobacter sp. P1_B4 | reverse complement strand
TGGCGCCGCTTTTGGGCCCTCATGCGGAATGATGGTAGACACCATGACCCCAGCAGAATCTCCCGGGACCACCGGAAACGGCGACACCAAGGGCACCTCCGTCATCGTCAACGCCATCGCCGTGCTGCGAACCTTCACGGCGGACGAACCGTTGCTCGGAGTCACCGAGATCGCCAACCGGGTGGGCCTGCACAAGAGCACGGTTTCCCGGATCCTGGCCACGTTCGAACAGGAACACCTGGTGGAACGTGATCCGGAAACCCGCCGCTTCCGGCTGGGGCTGGGACTGATCGCCGTCGCCGGGCCGTTGCTGGCCGAACTGGAAGAACGGCGGGTGGCGTATCCCGTCCTGCGTGAACTCACCGAACAGACCGGCGAAACCAGCGCCCTCATGGTGTGGAACGGCGCAGAGTCAATGTGCGTGGAGCAGATCGCCAGCCACCACCAGATCAAGCACACCACCCCGCTGGGAGCCCGGTACACCGACGCCATGAGCGCCTCCGTGCAGGTCTTCCTGGCCGCAGCGCCCGTCGAACGCGTCCGTGTGCTCCTGCGCAGCGGGGCGATCAGCTACCCGGGACTCGATGATGCGGGCCTGGATGGCTACCAGATCAAGCTCAAGGACGTGACGGCCCGGGGCTGGGCCATCAACTACGGCGAATCCTCCATCGATGAAGTGGGCGTCGCCGCTCCCGTCCACGACCACCGCGGCGACATCGTGGCGGCCGTCCTGATCTCGGCGCCCCGGTTCCGCGTCTCACGCGAGGCTCTGCAGAGCCTGGGCGAAGCGTGCGCTGCTGCGGCCGACAAAATCACCAGCCGGCTGGGCGGGCGCGCGTCCAGCAACGGCTAGCGCGGCCCGCGCCCTAGCGCGGCGCACAAACTTCAGCTGAGCCGGGCCAGCCGCGCGGCCAAATGCAACGCCGCGAGCCGGCCCGTCCGCCGGGGGTCGCCGCCGCACAGCTCGAAGATCCGCTGCAGCCGTTGATGCATCGATTGCCGCTCCACGTGCAGTTCCCTCGCCGCCTGGGCCGTGTTGCAGCCGGAATCCAACCACATGGCCAGGGTGCCAAGCAGCCGGGAATTGCGTTGCTCATCATAATCCAAGAGAGCCCCCAGCTGCTGGCGCACGAAGTTCCGCCGTTGGCCAGGGTCCAGGCTTCCCACGGCAAGGCGTTCGACGGCGAATGCCTCGCAATCGATCACGGGACTGTGCGGACCTTGGGTTCCCGTATGTGGTTGCCCCAGCGCGCCCGCCAATTCCAGGGTCAGCCTGGCCTCCGACAAGGACCAGGGGGCTTCCGAAATCCCGACGGCCACCGGGCCGACGGCAACCAGCGTGTCTGATGGGGCCGGTAGCGCCCGCAGGCCAGCCAGAAGTGCGTCCCTGCTGTCCAGCGGACTATCGCCCGGGAGGACCACCACCGCCAGCAGCTCGGCATTATCGACATAGGTTGCGCTGGGCTGCGCCCGCCGGGCCAAGAGCTGCTCCACAGAAGCGCGGAGGTGTTGGAGCATGCCGGAGCGGACCATGATGGCCACGATTGTGGCACCCGGCGGAATCCCGGCCGCGGAAGCCAATTGCTGGAGCCGCCAGGCCTGGCTGCCGGAATCAATCGCGCGAAGCAGGGCCGCCCCTGCGACTTCCTTGAGCCCGGGGGACATTCGCTGCAGCAACGCCAGGGCCAGGATGTCGACAGAACGATTTCCGGCCGTCCGGGCCAGGTTCTGGTCCTCGTCCGCAGGGACCCGCAGCAACAGCTGAGCCGCAAGGATGCCGCGGATCGGCACGTCGATGTGAATCAGGCGTGCCTGCTCCTGCGGCCCACCGGTGGAGGCATCGGGGTCGGCGGCCTCGGCCCGCCCCGGGCTTGCGCTGGCCAGGGTCGCGCCGGCTATGGACGTCAGCGTCACCTCGGCATTGATGATGCCGGCCAGCACGGCGAGGATCCGGTCCAGGCCGCCGCCGTGCGCCAGTTCGACAGCCATCGCGTGACTGGCCTCATCGGCCCGCCGCAATTGGGACACCGAGTCACTGACCAGCATCGAATTAATGGCCTGCGTGACTCCGACGAACGGCACCACCCCGCGAAGTTCGATCAGCGGAAGGCCGGCTGCTTCGGCGGCCGCCACCATTGAGGACGGCAGGGACGGCAGGGCGGACCCGGTTTCGATAGCTACGGCGGCAACGCCCCGCTCCGCCAGTTGGCGGATGTAGTTGACCTGCCGCTCCTCCGAGGCGAGGGCCAGGGCTTCTCCGCCCGTCAGCAGAAGTTCCCCGCCGGCCAGCAGGGGCGCGATATCAATGATTTCACTGGAGTGGATCCACCGCAGCTGCGCCCGGGCGGCGGCCCTGGCCGCGGCGCGGACAATGGGGTCGGCGGCCGCCATGGCCGGATGGTTCAGGACGTCTTGAAGAAGGATGGACATTACACTCCGTCGCGTTGCTCTGGGTATATTTAGACACATTGTATATAGTCGCATGTGGCCCACGACACATAATCTTGAGGAATCCCACACATCCTCGGAGGCTCCACATGCGTCAAAAATCCCCAGCGGCCCCTGCCGGCACCGCGCCGGAAGCGAGCGTAGACCACGAAGCGTGGCTCCAGCCCATCCCCGAATCACAACGGACCCGCAAGGTCTCCGGCCAGTTCTGGATCTGGGCCGGCGCCAATCTCGCCCCGATCAACTGGGTGCTCGGAGCGCTCGGCATCCAGCTTGGCCTGGGATTCGCGGACACCGTCACGGTTCTTGTCCTCGGAAACCTGATCGGGATGCTGCTCTTCGGCTGCTTCGTCCTGCTGGGCCAAAAGACCGGAGCGACCGGCATGGTGCTGGCCCGCGCCGCCTTCGGCCGGCGCGGCAACTACCTGCCCGCCGGCATCCAGGCTCTCCTGGTGATCGGCTGGTGTGCGGTCAACACCTGGATCATCCTGGATCTGGTCATGGCGCTGTTCGGAACGCTCGGCTGGGTTGACCCGGAGGCCAAGAACTACGCCTGGAAGATTGGCATCGCCACCTTCATCATGGCTGTACAGGTAGCCATCGCCTGGTTCGGCTATAAAGCCATCGCCGCCTTCGAGAAGTGGACCGTGCCGCCCACCATCATCATCTTGACCGTGATGTCGGCAGTGGCCTGGTTCGGCATGAAGATCAACTGGACCTACGCCGGCCCGGCGGGCCACATCCTGGAAGGCTCGGAACGCATCGCCGCGATGAGCGCGGTCATGACGGCCATCGGCATCGGCTGGGGCATCACCTGGTTCACCTACGCTGCGGATTACTCCCGCTTTGTCAGCACTTCGGTGCCCAAGCGCAAGGTTTACCTCGCGTCGGTGCTGGGCCAGTTCATCCCGGTCGTCTGGCTGGGCATCCTGGGGGCCAGCCTGGCGACCAACACGGGTGAAATTGATCCCGGCAAACTCATCGTCCAGAACTYCGGCGCGCTGGCCCTTCCTGTGCTGCTCATGGTGCTGCACGGCCCGATCGCGACCAACATCTTGAACATCTACACCTTTTCCGTCGCCACGCAGGCCCTGGACATCTCCATCAGCCGGCGCAAGTTGAACCTGTTCGTCGGCGTCTTCTCCCTCGCGGCCGTGATCTTCTTCATCTTCCAGGAGGATTTCGCCTCCGTGCTGGACGCCTGGCTGATTGGGCTGGTCGCCTGGGTGGCTGCCTGGGGCGGAGTCATGCTGGTCCATTACTTCTGGATCGAGAAGCGCTGGCCCGGCGACCCGTCCCGGCTCTTTGACGCCGTTGGCACCAAACGCCTGCCGGGCGTGAATCCGGCCGGTGTCGCTTCACTGCTCATCGGCATCTTCGCCACCTGGCTGTTCATGTACGGACTGGTGCCGGCCATGCAGGGCCCCATCGCCGTCGCCCTGGGCGGGTGGGATCTGTCCTGGCTCGCCGGGGGACTGGCCAGCGCCGCGGCTTACGCCGTCCTCGGTCCGCGGTTCCACAGGAAGTTCCTGGATGTCCCCACCCCCAGCGAACAGACCGCAGATTCACCTGAGGCAACCGGCCTTCCGGTCACATCAACCACGCCCGCCGCCCTCTAGCAGGAGATCAACCCCGTGAACTTCCCCGCTTTCGCCGACACCGCCCATCCCATCACCTGGCCCGAAGGCAATCGTGCCGCGGCGTCCTTCACCTTCGACGTCGACGCCGAATCCTGCACCATCGCCCATGACCCGCAGAGCACCAGGCGCATGTCCCTCATGACGCACCAGTCCTACGGGCCCAAGGTCGCCGTCCCGCGGATCCTGCAGATCCTTGAGCGCCAGCAGATCCAGGCGACGTTCTTCGTCCCGGGATTCACCGCCGAATGCTACCCGGACGTGGTCCGCCGGATAGCCGACGGCGGCCACGAGATTGCACACCACGGGTACCTGCACGAACCCATGCAAGGCATCGACGCCGCCACGGAGGCGCGGTACCTGGACCGGGGCCTGGATGCCCTGGCCAAGGCCGCCGGCGTCCGGCCGACCGGCTACCGGGCACCATGGTGGGAGCTCAACTGGCATTCCCCCGCCCTCCTTTCCGACCGCGGGTTCCTGTATGACTCAAGCCTGCTCGACGGCGACGCGCCGTACCGTTTCAGCGTTGCCGAGGCAGACCCCCGCGATCTCGTGGAAATCCCCGTCGACTGGGCCCTGGACGACTGGGAGCAGTATGCCTTCTACCCGGGCGTCACCGGAAGCGGCGTCATCGAAAGCCCGGCCAAGGTCCTCGAAATGTGGACGCTGGAGGCCGAAGCCCACCACGCTGCCGGGAGCTGCTTCGTCCTGACCAACCACCCCTTCATTTCCGGCCGGCCGTCCAAGGCCGTGGCCCTGGAACAGCTGATGGACCGGGTCAAGTCGATGGACGGCATGTGGGTCACCACCATGGAGAAGATCGCGCAGCACACGCGCGACTCCGTCGAAGAGATCCACACCCACGCGCGCATTGCCGTGCCCGGATTCCCGGACACCGGTGCACAGTTCACGCCGGCCGACGTGCGGCAGCCCCAAGGAGCCACGGCGCGGCGCAGGGCCGGAATCTAGGGCACAAATCCGGCCCTGGCAAGCACAGGTCCCCGGCGCGGCCCCTCGTCAGAGGGTGGCTGGGCCGGGGACCTTCCTGCGGGGCGGCCCGGAGCCGGCGGCGAAGCTGGTGTTTAGCCGGTCTTGGCCATCGCGTAGGCCACGGTGCCGTAGGCCAGGGCGCCGGACATTTCGGTGAGCAGTTCCGGGTTGGTGTTGGCGATCGTGTCGCACGCCTCGTGGTAGCAGGGATCGAGGTCCTTGCCGGCCACACCGCCGTAGGCCTGGGCCTGGGCCTGGGTCTTCCTCTTCTCATCGCCGGTGAACAGCCCGCCGCCGGGAATGCCGGCCGAGAGGAAGGCGTCGTAGTCCGAGCCGCCGTCAAAGGGCGTGGTCTCGGCCGGCAGCGCGTTCTCCTGGAAATAGCGGAAGAAGACGTCCTCTATCGCCTTGGACCCGGCCGGGCCGGCATGGCCGAAGTCCGTGCCGTCCCCGTCATGGACCGAGCGGACCCCGTTGGGCGAGGCCACCATGTCCACGTTCAGGTTCGCCGCGGTCTGGCCGATCTCGGCCGGGCTGAGTTCGTCGACGTAGTGCTGGGACCCGTACAGCCCGTCCTCCTCGCCGCCCCAGAACGCGAACCGGACCCGGTTAACCGGCGTGATCCCGGCCTCCTTCATCCACCGCGCGGTCTCCAGGACCGCCGCGACCCCGCTGCCGTTGTCATCAATGCCCGGGCCCTCCTGCACGGAGTCCAGATGCGCGCCCACCACCACGGTGTGCCCGGCACTGCCCCCGGTGTCGGCCAGGATGTTAAAGGACTCCACCGTCTTGCCGCGCCGGCCGTCCTCTTTGAACGTGAAGCTCTGCCGCACCGGCGAGTACCCGGCCGCGCGCAGCTGTTCCTCGACGTAGCGGGCCGACTCCTCATACCCCGAGGTCCCCGAGGCCCGGTTCCCGCCGTTGGCATCCGCCACCCGCTGCAGCGCCTGCAGGTGCCCCACCATGTCCCGGGACTTGAACGCCGCCAGCACCGCACGCGCATCCACCGTGCTCGCCGGGGTCAGCTGCGGAACCGCAGCACTCGGACTGGCAGACTCGGCGGGTGCGGCGGATTGGCTCGTGCCGCCGCCTGATTTGCCCGAGGCGCCACCTGAGGGTGTGCCGGATGGTGTGCCACCGGACGGAATGCCGGCCGACGGGATGTCAGCCGCGACCCCGGAGGTACAGGCCGACGTCGAGAGCAGGACCAGGGCGAGGAGCGAGGGAAATACGTGCTTGCGGAGAGTGATCATGCCGGGAGCCCATCACTAGTCGGTACAAGTTCGCTTGCTCCGGCTCGATCGGTCAGGACGCTCGCCACTGACGCTCCAGTAAGACGCGGCCACCATCGCCCGGCAAATACTCCTATCAGGTCGAACCATTGTCGGCCCCGCGGCTGTAACTTCAATAGCGCCTCGCTGTGAATCTGCTGTGCAATTGGGTTGCATCAACCAAGGACCACCAGACCGGTCCGGTGCTTAACCGGGAGGGGGCGCCGCAGACAGGCTCTGCGGCGCCCCCTCCCGTGGCGGCCCTAACTGGCGGGGGTGGCCGTTAAGCGAGCAGTCCCTCCACATCCGCCGCTTTCGGGTACGCCGTTTGCGTCCCCTTCCTGGTCGCTGCCAAGGCCGCGGCAACGGACGCGAAGGCGGCAGCGGCCGGAAGTGAATCGCCGGCGGCAAGGCGCGCAGCCACGGCCCCGGTGAATGCATCGCCTGCGCCGGTGGTGTCCTTGGCGTCGACCCTGGTGGGTTCAATGCGGGTGATGCGGCCCTCGGCGCCGGCTCCGGAGTCCAGGACGACGGAGCCGTTCGCCCCCAAAGTGACCACAACGCGGTGCAGTCCGCGATCGGCGAACTTGTCCCGGACCGGCGCCCACGCCGCGGCGTCAGCCCCGGCGTCGGGCACGGCGGCGCCGCCCAGGAACAGCGACGCCTCATGCGCGTTCACCAGCAGGATGTCGCAGAGTGCGGCCAAGCTCGCCGGGATCTCGGCGTAGGGCGACAGGTTGAGCAGAACTGTCGCCCCGGCGTCGTGGCCCAAGCGGGCCGCGGCCTCAACGGTGTCCAGACCGACCTCGAGGCACAGGCACATCACGGACGCGCCCTCGAACAATTCGGCGGAAGCGGCAACATCCCCGGGCGCCAGTGTGCCGTTGGCTCCGGCCGAGATGATGATGTTGTTCTCACCGTGGGCGTCGACGGAAATGACGGCGACGCCGGTCGCAGCATCAGGCGTGCGGCGGACGCGGGAAATGTCCACCCCGGCCCCGGCGGTGGAGGCCAGAAGCATGGTCCCGTTGGTGTCGTCGCCCACCGCACCGATCAGCACGACCCGGCTTCCGAGTTTGGCCGCCGCGACCGCCTGGTTGGCGCTCTTGCCGCCGGGATTGACCGCAAAGCCATTCCCGTGCACCGTTTCGCCGGGGAGGGGGAGCCTGTCGCAGTAGATGGTCAGGTCCGCATTCAGTGAACCGACGACGACGATCCGGCCAGAGTCCGGGCGGGTCATTTCGCCTCAGCTTCCAAGGGCTTGGGAATCAGGAGTGAAGCGGCGAAAGCCGCCACGGTGATGATCAGGCCCACCGTGATCGCGGTCAAGTAGGATGCCTGGGCATCGCCCAGTGCAGAAGAGGCCACCAGCGCTGCCGGCAGGACCAGGAAGCTCAGGCCGGCGCCCAGGTTGAACGCGCCGGCGTTCATGCCGGGGAGAAAGCCGGGGTTGCCAGCTGGGGAGAGGACAACGCCAAGGCCGTTCAGCATGATGTTGACCGTACCCGCGTACATGATGCCCAGCAACGCTGTTCCGGCAATCATCATGGGCAGGCTGCTGAGGCCGAAGAAGGCGATGATCGCCAGGGCCACGACGCTGCCGGCCATGCCGATCCGCAAAACTTTGGTGTAGCCGAAAACCGGGGCCAAACGGCCGCTGATGGGTCCGACAACCCAGCCCAGGAGGGCGTAGGGAGTCAGGATGATGAGTGACATTTCGGTCGGTCCCACGCCGAAGCCGGGAGCCGTGGCCTGCACGTAGGCGGGAACGATGCCGTTGATGACCGCGAAGACGCCGGTCATGGTCAGGATTGTGGTCAGCAACGGCGCCCAAGTGGAGCGCTGGCGCAGGTGGGCGGTCTCCACCATGGGCTGCCGGGAGCGCTTTTCCACCGTCCAGAACCCGAAGAAGGCGATCACTGCAACGGCGATGAGGGCAGTCGCCAGTGCGAGGGTGCCGGGGGAGAATCCGCTGACCAGTTTGGAGGCCTCGTTGAGGGCTGTGAGCAGGGCGCCGACCGCGATCACGATGAAGAAGACGCCGGGCCAGTCCATCTTGGTGCCCACCGCCGGCTTGCTCTCACCGGCCAGAACGGCGACCAGGCCCGCCGCCACGACGGCCAGCACCACCATGAGCCAGAAGATGCTGCGGAATCCGTAATGCTCGGCGAAGTAACCGCCGACAAAGGAGTCGACGCCGGCAACCCCGCCGTTGACGGCGGTGATGAGGCCCATGAGGGCACCGTACTTCCGCGGGTCACTGACGGCGGAGCGCAGCATGATCAGGCACAGCGGGACCGTGGGGCCGCTGACGCCCTGGATGATGCGTCCGACGAAGAGCCAGGTGATATCGGGAGCCATGGCCGCGATCACCGAGCCGACAGCCATCATCAACATCATGCCCAGCAGGATCTTCTTGCGCCCCACAATGTCGCTCAGGCGCGGCAGGAAGAGGGAAAACAGTGCTGCCGCGGTGAAGAACCAGGTCTGGGACAGGCCGATCACGGCCTGATCGGTGTGGAGTTCGTTGCCCATCGTGACCAGGGCGGGGCTGAGCATCGATGCGTTGAGCTGGAAGGCAATGCAGGCCGTCAACAGGGCCGCCGTGAGTGCAGCGACGCTTCGTCCCGTTGTCTTGGATTCGTAAGTCAGAGTGCTCATGAGTTGGCTCCGTTTCCTGCGCCGATGCTGACGGCGGCGGACGGGTCCACGTCGCCGATGCGCACCAGGGCGTCTGTGACGAGGTTCCAGAACTTCGCGTGATCGAGGTCCACAGCAACAGACGTGTGGCAGTCCTCCGGTGCCGGGGCGCGGAAATCGGCGACGGTCATGCCGAGCGTCAGTTGGCCCTGCAGTTCGATGTTCACAGGGACTTTGCGGGTGGTCATCACCGTGGGATCGATGACGTAGGCCACCGCGCAGGGGTCGTGGACGGGCGGGTAATCGAAGCCCTGGGCGTCCTTGTACGTCTTGGTGAAGAACTCCATCAGCTCCAGCACGAACTGGGCGGGCTTGGTACCCACGGCGGCGATTTTTTCCACGACTTCGGGGGTCGCGAGGGCCTGGTGCGTGAGGTCCAAGCCCACCATGACCACCGGCCACGGCTCGTTGAACACAATATGTGCGGCCTCGGGGTCGATGATGATGTTGAATTCGGAAACGGCGCTCCAGTTGCCTACGTGGTACCCGCCGCCCATGAGCACAACTTCTTTCACGCGCTCCACGATGCGCGGCTCCTTGCGGGCCGCCATGGCAATGTTGGTCAGTCCTGCCGTGGGCACCAGCGTCACAGTGCCAGGCTCGTGCGCCATAACAGTGTCGATGATGAGGTCGACGGCGTGGCGCGGGTCCAGTTCGATGCTGGATTCGGGCTGGGCGGGGCCGTCCATGCCGCTCTCACCGTGGATGTCGGGGGCGGTTTCGATGCTGCGGACCAAGGGCCGATCGCAGCCGGCGGCGAAGGGGACGCCGGTGATGCCGGCAATCGTGCCCACCGACAGGGCGTTGCGGGTGACCCTTTCGAGGGTCTGGTTGCCGACGACCGTTGTGACCGCGAGCAGCTCAATGTACGGATTGCCGTGAGCCAGCAGCATGGCCACGGCGTCGTCATGGCCTGGGTCGCAGTCCAGGATGATCTTCCTGCGTTCCGGTTTCAGGGTGATGGGATCCACGTAAATATCTCCACGTCGTTGGGGGTCCGCCGGGGCGGTGCGATAAAGCGTTCAGAGTGAGTTTGGCACTGTCAAGCGTCAAGCGTCAAGCGCTTAACGTAAGTGACGTCAAGCGCTTGATGTCTTGCGGCAGGTGCGATGCGTCACTCCCGGCTACGATCGAGGTATGGAATCCGGCGAACAAGTACACGAGCTTCGGGGGCGCACCCCGCGCGTCACTGCGGCGATGGTGGCTGCGCGGGCCGGGGTCTCCACCGCAACGGTCTCCCTTGTGGCCAACGGAAAGACCCAGGGGCGGGTCTCGGAGGACAACATTTCGCGGGTCCGGGAAGCCATTGCGGAACTCGGCTATGTGGTGGACAGTATTGGCAGTTCGCTAGCCAAGGGCATCAGTTCGATCGTCATTCTCGTGGCGCCGGACATCTCCAACCCTTTCTTCGCCAACGTCATTGCAGGTGTCCGCGGCGCGCTCGGCGCCGAATACCAGCTGCTGCTCTCCGTCACGGACGCCGGGGAGTTCCCGCGCGTCGACGACGTCCGCAGGCTCCTGGCTTTGCGGCCGGCCGGGCTGCTCGTAGATGCGCCCAGCGCGGAGTTCCTGGAGGATCTTTCCGTCGCTGGGCCTCTCGTTCTGCTGGACGCCCCCGGCTTGGAGTCCTTTGCCCCCTCGGTGAATCTCGACGTCGGACACGGCGCCCGCCTGCTGGCCCGGCACCTGGCGGACGCCGGACATAAACAAGCGGCGTACATGGACAGTGTGACCGGCACGGCGACCTTCGATATCCGGCGGGCGGCATTCCTAGAGGAGTCCGCGGCGCTGGGCATCACCGTGGCCACGGACCATGTCATCGGCACCACCATTGACGTCGGCGCCGCCGCCGGCGCGTTCGCCGCGGCGTGGCCGGATTGGCAGCGGGACGGTGTCACCGCCGTCGTCTGCGCCACCGATACCCATGCCTACGGCGTGCTGCAGGAAGCCAGGGTGGCCGGCGTCCGCATTCCGCAGGAACTGGCCGTGGCAGGCTTCGATGACCTGCCCTATTCGGCCACGTCCAACCCGGGCCTGACCAGCGTCCACCTTCCGGGCGACGCCCTCGGGGCCAGGGCCGGCGAACAGCTCCGCAGGGTCATGGAGGGCAAGGGCTTGGAACAGCACCAGCTGATCCTCCAGGGTTCACTGATGGTCCGCGGTTCCACGGAACCGGCCAGCACCTAGAAAACCGGACCGAGCCCACCCACGAACATCTCACCCGAGGAGTTGTCAGCATGACCAACGCAGACGCCCTGACCATCCACAATGCCCGGATCTTTGACGGACATTCGCCCGAGCTGGCGAGCGGATCCATCCTGTTCCGGGACGGGATCATCCAGGAGACCGGCGACGTCATCCCCGAAGGTGAGGTGATCGACGCCGGCGGCCGCGTCGTGGTGCCAGGGCTCATCGATGCCCACTTTCACGCGTACGCCGTGGGCTTGGGCGGCCTTGAGGTTGAGCGCTCGCTCCTGAGCTACACCGCACTGGTGGGGGCGCGCCGCTTGGGCGCCGCCGTGCGGCGGGGATTCACGACCGTCCGCGATGTGGCCGGCGGGGACAGCGGGCTGGCCCGCGCCATCCGCAGCGGCCTGGTCACGGCTCCGAGATACTACTACACGGGTCCGGCCCTCAGCCAAACCGGTGGCCATGGCGATCCCCGGTCCGCGGATCTGGATGTCTGCTTCGATCACGGTCACATGTGCGCCGTGGTGGACGGGGTGGACAACCTGCGCCGGGCAGTTCGTGATCGGTTCCGCACGGGAAGCCACGCCATCAAGATCATGACTTCCGGAGGCGTGGTCTCCCTGACAGATCCCATCCGGCTGCCGCAGTATTCAGGGGAAGAAGTCCGGGCGGTGGTGGACGAGGCCACCCGGCGCAAGAGTTACGTGGCGGCCCATGCGTATTCACCCGAGGCAATCAGGCATTCCGTGGAAAATGGGGTACGTTCCATAGAACACGGGAACCTCTTGGACCGGGACACGGCGCAGATGATGACCGAGCACGGGAGCTTCCTCGTGCCGACGCTTGCCGCCTACGACGCCATGAGCCGAAGGGGAGCTGCAATGGGCCTGAACCCCGTTTCCCAGGCCAAGAACGCCGAGGTGCTTGAGGCCGGCAAAATTGCTGTGGAACTGGCCCTGCAGGCCGGAGTCAAGGTGGGCTTCGGATCCGACCTGATGGGGGACCTTGAGGATGATCAGCTTGTCGGCATTCGGCTGCAGATCGAGGCGGCAGGCGTCTTGGAGACGCTGAGATCCCTTACCTCAGTAAACGCAGAGCTCCTTCAGGACCCAAGCATCGGGAGCATCGGCGCTGGAATGGCGGGCGATGCCGTGATTCTGGACGGCGACCCCTTTGTGGACCCGGCAGTTCTCTGGGACCACACCAGGTCGAGGACTGTTATCCACGACGGGCGCATCATTCCGTGACCCTGGAGATGCCCGGGTGGGCTCAGGAGGGCCGGCGTTAGGGGAGCTCGCGGGGCAGAAATCTCGTTGTTTCTTAAAGCAATACAACTGTTGACTAGTGAGCAACTTCACAGTTACAGTTGCGAAACCGAAAAGCCGCCGGAAGGCGGACTCGAGATCTCCAGGTGGAATGGATGGCGCGCGCGAACCGCGGCTGTCATCTCTCCTTCTCTCTTCACTTCTTCTCCTTCACTGCGCCACACGCAATCACACGCACCGCACCCCGCTACGCCCGCAATCCTGCACGCCCTCTTTTGGCGTGCCCGCGTCCATGAGAGGCACTTCCCCCATGACAGCATTCCGTTCCACTCCCTTTGACCGCAGGCAGCTCCTCAAAGCGGCAGCGCTGACGCCATTTGCGGGTCTGGCGCTCTCCGGCTGCGCGGCGAAGCCCGCCGAAAGTGCCGCTGCCAACAAGACGGTGACCGTCACGTCCTATGGCGGCTCGTACAACGACCAGCTGACCCAGACAATCCTGGACCCGTTCTCCAAGCAGTCGGGGATCCAGACGACGCTGCTGGCCAACACCTCCCTGGCCGCGCTGAAGGCCCAGGTCCAGTCCGGCGACGTGCAGTGGGACCTCGTGGAAATCACGGCGCCGGAGTATGAGGTGGCCGTGGCCGAGGGGCTGTTAGAGAAGTTCGACTACGACATCATCAGCGACAAGGGCCTGCCCGGATACGCGAAGGCTGAATACGGCATCAAGTACCTGAGCTTCCTGTTTGTCATGGCGTGGGACCAGAAGGTCATTTCCGACGCGCAGGCCCCGAAAGACTGGGCCCAATTCTTCGACCAGGGCAAGTACAACACCAAGCGCTCGGTGTACAACCAGCTCTCCGACAGCTCCGTCCTGGAAGCCGCGCTGCTGGCCGACGGTGTCCCCTTCGACAAGATCTACCCGCTCGACGTCGACCGGGCCCTGAGGGTTCTGGGCCAGCACCCGGGAAAGGACCGGCTGCTGTACCACGCCGCCAACCAGGAGCCCATCCAGCAGCTCACTTCCGGCGAGGTCTCACTCTCCACCAGCTTCAACAACCGCATTAACGCAGCCCGCAACGACGGCGCGAAACTGAACTTCTCCGCCGAAAACGCCGTCCTTGCCGGCGACTACTTCGTGGTTCCGAAGGGCGCCAAGAACAAGGAAGCGGCCTTCAAGCTGATGAACTTCATGTCCAACGACGCCGAGGCCGGCGCGGCGTTCGACAAGGTCACCAACCTGACCCTGGCCAACACCCCGGCGCTGTCCAAGCTGCCGAAGGAAATCGCCGACACGCTTCCCACCAGCCCCCGGCTCGCGGACAAGATCCTGGTCCGCGACGACAAGTGGTGGTCGCAGAACCTGAAGAAGACCGAGCAGCAGTTCAAGCTCTGGCAGGCCAGCTGACATGAGCAACGCAACTCTCGAGCGGCCCCGGCCGCGGGGCCGCGGTGCGCCTGCCTCCGCCGAGGCACCACCACGACGGCGGCGCAGCGGCTGGTGGCTGCTGCTGGCTCCGATCCTTGCCTTCGACGTCGTGCTGTTCCTGACGCCGCTGGGCAAACTGGTCGGCGCAAGCTTCGCCGACAACGCCTACCAGCGGGTCCTTGAGGACCCGCTGGTGGTGCGCGCCCTGGTCAACACCCTGACCATCAGCCTGGCCAGCACCATTGTCACCGTGGTGCTGGGCTACATCATCGCCATGGTGCTGTGGCGGGCCGGCAACGTCACCCGGGTGATCCTGTTCGCCGTCGTACTCCTGCCGTTCTGGACCGGCATCCTGGTGAAGAACTTCGCCTGGGCCGTCCTGCTGCAGGACAACGGCATTGTGAACGCCTTCCTGCAGGGAATCGGGCTGACCGGTGCGCCGGTCCCGTTGCTGCACAACCGGTTCGCCGTGATCGTCGGCATGGTGCACTGCCTCCTGCCGTATGCGGTGTTCCCGATCTTCTCCTCGCTGACATCGATCGATGACCGGCTGGGGCTCGCGGCCCGCTCGCTTGGCGCGCGGGAAGGATCCGTCTTCCGCACGATCACGCTGCCGCTGAGCATGCCCGGCATTTCCGCGGCCGGGCTGCTGGTCTTCATCATCAGCACAGGTTTCTTCATCACCCCGGTGGTGATGGGCGGGCCCGGCGACATGATGATCGCCAACCAGATCGACTACTACGCCCGACAGCTGACGGACTTTTCCGGGGCCGCTGCGCTGGCCGTCATCCTGACGGTCATGGTCAGTATCCTCGTGGCCGTCTACCAGCGCGTCCTCAAGGCAGGAGGCCAACATGAAAACAACTAATCCGCAGCACCGGATGCTGGCGCTGCTTTCCATCCCGGCCTTCCTGTTCCTCGTCATTCCGACAGCGATTGTGGTGCCGGTCGCGCTGAACGACAGCCGCTACATCACCTTCCCGCCGGAGGGAATCTCCTTCGCCGCCGTGGCCGGATTCTTCGCCGACCGGGCCTGGACCTCCGCACTGACGGCCAGCCTGCAGTCGGCGGCGATCGCCGTCGTGATCGGCGTGCTGCTGGGCGCCACCGCGGCGATCGGCCTGCACGGGCGCAAGTTTCCCGGCCAGCCCGCCGTGGTGGGTCTGATTCTCGCGCCGATGATCGTGCCGACCGTGGTGCTGGCGCTGGCGTTCTACCAGTTCTTCATCTCGATCGGCATGGTGGGCAGCATCGTCCCCATCGGCCTGGCGCACGCCGTGATCGCGACCCCCTATGTGTACCTGACCACCCGCGCCAGCCTCGCCGGGCTCAACCCGGCCCTGGTCCGGTCGGCGCAGAGCCTCGGGGCCGGACCGCTCTCCGTCCTGCGGCACGTGTATCTGCCCATCATCCTGCCCGGCCTGATCTCCGGGGCGCTCTTCGCGTTCTCGGTCTCCATCGATGAGACGGTGATGTCCCTGTTCATGCAGTCCCCGGGGGCCACCACCTTGCCGGTGAAGATGTTCACGGATATCCAGTTCAACCTGACCCCGAAGATCGCGGTGTCCTCCGCCCTGCTGGTCAGCGTCGCCACCATCGGGCTGCTGCTCCAGGTCTTGTTTGTCCTCAAGCGCCGCTCTTCAACCCGGATGCTGCCGCTGGCCGTGTCCGCACAAACGTAAGGAAAGTCGATGACCGCATCAGTGATTTCCGCGGGGCCCATTCCCGGCACGGGCAGGGCCGCCCAGGGCGCCATTGAGCTCCGCCAGGTCAGCAAGCACTACGGCGACGTCGTTGCCGTGGACGAACTGGACCTGACAGTCCAGCCGGGGGAGTTCGTGACCCTCCTGGGCCCCAGCGGCTCCGGCAAGACGACCACCATGATGATGGTGGCGGGATTTGAAGAACACACCGCCGGAGCCATCCTCATTGACGGCAAACCCGTGGACACGCTGCCGCCCCGGGACCGCAATCTCGGTGTGGTGTTTCAGAACTACGCCCTGTTCCCGCACATGAGCGCGCTGGAAAACGTGGAGTTTGCGCTGCGCATGAGGAAGGTGCCGCGCGCGGAACGCCGCCAGCGCGCCGAGGAAGCCCTCGACCGTGTGGGACTGGGCAAGATGGGCGGGCGCAAGCCGCGCCAGCTCTCGGGCGGACAGCAGCAGCGGGTGGCGCTGGCCCGGGCACTGGTCTTCAACCCGGCGGCCCTGCTGCTGGATGAGCCGATGGCAGCCCTGGACAAGCGCCTTCGCGAGCAGATGCAGGAGGAGATCAAGACCTTGCAGAAGGGCCTGGGCATCTCCGTGCTGTTCGTGACACACGACCAGGACGAGGCCATGGCCATGTCGGACCGGATCGTGGTGATGCGGGACGGGAAGATCGTGCAGTCCGGCCCGCCGGAGGAGGTGTACAACCACCCCATGACCGACTGGGTGGCCAGCTTCCTGGGCGACACCAACCTCATCCCGGGCACCATCGTGGAGCGCAACGGCGAGGAAGCCGTGGTGGACCTCGGCGGACTGGGTATGGCAAAGGTCCGGGACCGCGGGGCAAGCGGTGAGAACTACGCCGTCTCCATCCGCCCGGAGCACCTCAAATTCAGGACACGGGCTACGGCGGGCAACGGATGCGCCGCGACCCTGGTGTCCTCCACGAATCTTGGCGCCACGGTCCGCCACCGCCTCACGGCCGGCGGCCACGACCTCCAGCTCCGTGAGCTGAGCTCCGACAGCGCCGCCCGGATCCGGCCGGATGAGGAGCTGTGGGTGGGCTGGGACGCGGACAAGGCCCAGCTGCTGGTCCTGGAGTCCTGACCGCCGGATGCTGTGACGGCCGGGCCGGTTCCGGCACCCCTCCGCGGGACATGCCCTCCTCCGGCGCTCAGGGATGGACATATGCCCACTATGTCCATCCCTGAGCCGCGCCGGGGGACAAGTCCATTCCTGATAAGGGGGCATGTCCACTGCTGAGCGCCGGCAGGGGGGCATGCCCTCGGTCGGCCACGTTGACTCTGGCCGGTAGTACTCAGCCGAACTCTTTGATGAAGTCCAGGGCGGTTTGGGCGACCTCAGGCCAGCCGTGATCGATCGTGAGAGAGTGGCCGCGGTCCGGCAGCTCCTTGATTGCCGTGTGCGCCGAATTTCTTTTTTGACGCTTGTAGGACGCATTGGCGATGGCCCACGGCACTGTGTGGTCTTTCTCCCCGGAGATGATCAGCAACGGACCCCGATCCGGATTCTTCGTGTCGACCTTGGCCTCGGTGAACGGGTTGAGGTTTGCGGTTGCAGCCTGGAACAGAGGCACGCCAGAGGCCGCGACATGAAAGGTGTCAAACAATTGGCGGGCTTCGTCCTCGTCCAGGGCATTGGCCCAGCCGAAACGGAACTCGTCAAAAGTCAGAGACACTGCACGCTTGGCGTTGGCGGGATTCGCGATCACAGGCGCTGCTGACTTTAAGGCTGAGGCCGGCAGCGGCAGGACTCCCCGGAATGGTGCGGGGTCGATCGCCACCGTGACTGCGGAGGCTCCGGTTCCGGCGATCCTCTGGGCGATGAGTCCGCCGAAGGAATGCCCCACGACAGCGGGCTTGATGGTGAGCCGGCCAATCGCGTCGAGGTAGTGGTCCGTGACTTGCCTGACCATCTTCTTGGCAAAGACCTCCGGGTCGCGTCTTGCCTCATCGACGCTTTCGGGATCATCGGGCCACGTGGGGGCGAGCGTGGTGTAGCCGTTTTCCTCATACAGGGCCCGCCACCGGTCCCAACTGCTGGACAGGAGCCATAGTCCGTGGACGAAGACGACGGGTTTGAGGCCGGAAGCGTTCGCCCGGTCCACCTGCTGTTGCTCGAGGTTGGTCATATCAGCCATGGCGCTCATCCGTTCGCGTGTGCATCGCGGGCCGTCGGTGGGGGACGCGGGGACGTCCTCCCGCAGGCACGAGTATGCCTGCGGGCCATGGCGAAGGCAATGCCTTTGCTGAATGCCGGCACGGGCTGCGGGCCGCATGGGGCAGGTCCGTGACCGGTCGGCGACGCGGAGTGCAGCCATGGTCTGCGGTCCGCCACGCGCACCGGGCCCCAAACCCGTGGCTTGTCAGGACCGGCCCTACAATGGTCTCGATGATGCCAGGACATGTAGCAGCTGCTGACGGAAAGAACGTGCTGAGCATCAGTGCGGGCATCATCACATCCGTCTGGCAGCCGGGCACGTTTGTTGATGTCGACGATGCCAGGGACGCGATGCTGGCCGTAGCGCAGATCAGCGGCGGAATACCGATGCCGATGCTCTCCGAAATGACGGACGTTGAGATCAGCGCGGCCGCCAGGTACGAGTTCGCGCAGACAACAGGGGTTCTGGCGATTGCCGTGCTTGGATCCAGCACCGTGGATCGTGTGATCGCGGCGGCCATGAGCCGGCACACCCGCTACCCCCACGAATTCTTCACGTCCCGGGACAAGGCCACGGCCTGGCTGAGCAACTTCACCTCCAGCGGCCAGCCCGGTGGATACACGGACGGCATATCCGCCCTGGCGTGACAGTGCCGGCCTGCCCCGGTCAGGCCTTGTCCACAGTAAAAGCCGCTCCGGCCTCCTTGACCTGCTGGTTGGTCGCGGCCCAGCTGGCCAGCAGCCGCAGCGCATCTTCCGACGCGGAGCCGGGCTCGGCGTTGTAGACCAGCAGGGACAGCCCGGCGTCGGCGGAGACGTCCATTGCCTCGTACATCAGGTGGAGATCCCCGACCACAGGGTGGTGCAAGTGTTTGAGCCCGGTGTAGTGCTGGCGCACGTTATGCGCCGCCCACAGGGTGCGGAACTCCTCGCTCCGCGTCGATAGTTCCCCGACCAGGTCGGTCAGCCCGCGGTCGTAGGGATCCCGGCCGGCCTCGGTGCGCAGGATCGCGACGGTGTCGCTCGCCGCACGGTCCCAGCCCGGGTAGAAGCTGCGCGATCGCGCGTCCAGGAAGATGAACCGGGCATGGTTGGCCGGGCGGGCCGGACCCGCGTACATGTCCGAATACAGGGCATGGCCCAGCGGGTTGGCCGCAAGGATGTCCATGCGGCCGTTCCGCACAAAGGCGGGCGCGTTGGCGATGGCGTTCAACGTCAGCTGAACGCTGCGCCGGACGGACTCCGCGGGACGCGGACGACGGCGGGTCCGGCTGCCCGGGGCCGCTGCCCGGGCCAGATCGAAGAGGTGGGCCCGTTCGGCGTCGTCGAGTTGCAGGGCCCTGGCCACAGCGTCCAGAACTCCCTCCGAAACGCCGGACAGGTTTCCCCGCTCCAGCCTCGTGTAGTACTCGACGCTGACGCCGGCCAGCATGGCGACCTCCCCGCGGCGGAGTCCGGGGACCCGGCGTTTCGCGCCGTAGATCGGCAATCCCGACTCTTCGGGGGTGATCTTGGCCCGGCGCGAGGCAAGGAACTCGCGGGTCGCCTCTCGATTGTCCATGCCATCAACGTTAGGCCTTTGGGCTCTCTGAGGGAGGCCCTGCCAGTACCCCTATCAGCAGGGACTCCCTCCCGGCTGCGTTACCGGGTTTGATGGATGGTGTTCCGTTGAACAACCCCCAACGATCAACAAGCAGGAGATTCATTGCTTACCGTCAACGCTTACGCATCACCGTCCGCGACCGGGCCGCTCGCCCTCACCACCATCGAGCGCCGCGACGTGGGACCCCACGATGTCCTGATCGAGATCAAGTACGCCGGGATCTGCCATTCCGATATCCACACTGTCCGCGGCGACTGGGGCCCGCAGACCTATCCGCTGGTTCCGGGCCATGAAATTGCCGGCATTGTCACCGAGGTGGGCACGGCCGTGACCAAGCACGCCGTCGGTGACCGGGTCGGCGTCGGCTGCATGGTCAATTCCTGCGGTGAGTGCGTCAACTGCCAGGCCGGCGAGGAGCAGTACTGCCTCGCCGGGAACACCGGCACCTATGGCGCCGTCGACCGTGATGGCACCATCACCCAGGGCGGCTACTCCACCCACGTCGTTGTGACCGAAGATTTCGTGGTCACCATTCCCGAGGGCATCGAGCTCGACGTCGCCGCGCCGCTGCTGTGCGCCGGCATCACCACCTACTCGCCGCTGAACCACTGGGGCGCGGGTCCCGGCAAGAAGGTCGCGATCGTCGGCCTCGGCGGACTGGGCCACATGGCCGTCAAGATCGCCCACGCCATGGGCGCCGAGGTCACGGTCCTCTCGCAGTCGCTGAAGAAGCAGGAAGACGGGCTGAAGCTGGGCGCGGACCACTACTACGCCACGAGCGACGAGAACACTTTCACGGACCTTGCCGGCACTTTTGACCTAATCATCAACACGGTCAGTGCCGCGATCGACATCAGCTCCTACCTGCAGCTGCTGACCCTCGACGGCGCACTGGTCAACGTCGGCGCCCCCGCGGAACCGCTCCCGGTGAACGCGTTCGCCCTGATCATGGGCCGCCGTTCCTTCGCCGGTTCGATGATCGGCGGCATCCGCGAAACCCAGGAAATGCTCAACTTCTGCGCCGAGCACGGCCTGGGCGCCGAAATCGAGGTCATCCCGGCCGCGAAGATCAACGACGCCTACGAGCGCGTCCTGGCCTCCGACGTCCGCTACCGCTTCGTGATCGACACCGCGACCCTGAACTAGGACGCAGCGCACGAAGGACCCTGGGATTGGACGGACGCGGCCTCCCGTCGCGCCCGCCATCCGACAAAACACCCTGGGAGGAAATGACAGTGGAAATCCAAGCCAGGAAGCCAAGCGTCAAAGGGCCGGCGCAGATGTTCACCGGCGACGTCTGGTTTGACGTCCTCGCGGCCCCGCAGCCCGAACCGTCCCGCATGCGCGTCAACGCGGTGCACTTTGCCCCGTGCGCCCGCACGGCCTGGCACTCGCACGCCGTCGGACAGACCCTGCACGTCACCGAAGGTGTCGGCCTGGTCCAGGCCCGCGGCGGCGAAGTGACCGAAATCCGCCCCGGCGACACGATCTACACGCCGCCGGGCGAATGGCACTGGCACGGGGCCGCGCCGGACCATTTCATGACCCACCTCGCGATGTGGGAAGCGCCAGCAGAGGGCGCGGAGTCCGAGTGGGGTGACCTCGTGACCGACGAGGAATACAACGGCGCCAAGTAGCACGACCGCCAGGCAGTTAGCACGGCTGCGCTAAAACATCCGGCGCTGCCGGTGCGGGGCCAGCCCGGGGGACTGGCCCCGCACCGGCATGCCGGGCACAGCGTGGGCTATTGCCCCGGGGCCCGGTACGACGGCGTCTTCTTGGCTGCCGCGTCGAGATCCTCTGCTGACATGAGCGGTTTCATGTGCAGGTTCACGGCGCCGGTGGAATTGATCATCAGTGACAGGGCGACGGCGTCGGCCTGGTCGGGGATATCGAAGACTCCGACAACGTCGGTCTCCCCGAAAGCGTAGTAGAAGCTTTCCAGTGAGCCGTCCACCGATTTGAGGGCTTCGACAACGGCATCACGCCGTTTGGTGCCGCCCTCACGCATGAGTCCCTTGATTCCGTCGCCGACGTAGTTCGCTTCGAACAGATATTTGCTCATCGTTTTTCCTATCCTGTGTTCGCCCAGGACATCGGCATCCGAACGTGTGCCCGCTCCCAACGATGGAAGGTCCGAGGCTGGCCCCAGAGTGGGGGTCTGCCCACATGCTAGGCCTTCCACTTCACCCTTACAACGGTCCATTTGCGGCCACAACCGGGCTCCGGGCGGTCCGGGACTACCGCCGGCCGGAGGACAGGAACATAATCGGCGTATCAACCCGTACGGACAATGGAGGCGATCGACGTGTCTGTTTATACGCTCGGAATCTGGCTGGTGCATCCCGGCCGCGAGAACGATTTTGTGCAGGCCTGGCGGGATCTGGCCAGGAAGACGAAGGAAGACTTTCCCAACGCCAAAGCCGTGCTGATGCACGATCGCGACGTCAAGAACAGGTTCATCAGCACCGGCCCGTGGGAGTCCCTGGAACAGATTGAGCAGTGGCGGGATTCTGCCCTGTTCAAGCAGGGCCTCGAGGCAATGAAGGACATGCTGGAGCATTTCGAGGCGCGCACCCTGGACGAGGCCGCGAGCATCGGGTGGGATGCGACCGATATGTGAATTTACCGGGAACCGGCTCGCCGCCGGCTGCGCGGCGCGCGTTCCCGCCGGCTAAGCGGCGTGCAGCGCCTCGAGTACGGCGGCCAACAGGACATCGTTCCGGCCCCAGACGGGATCGAAGATTTCCACGTACCAGGCATCCGCCAGGACCAGGGCCAAGGTCTCGTTGGTCTCGGCTGCCCAGTCCCTGAGCTGGTCCTCCCCAACGGGCCCCTCGCTGCTGCCGAGCAAGGTCGCGACGTCGTCGTCCTGTACGGTCACCGGGATGGAGACGCTGCTCGCCTCACCGGGGTCGTGGACGACCGTCACCAGGCCGGTCCGTGCGGACAGGGCCAGGAGTGCCGTCGCCGCCTCCGGGCCGCAGAAGGCCGTCACGTAGGCGCGCTGCGCGAGGCCCCCGGCCTGAACGCCCGGCTGCGATTCCTTGGTGAAGAGCCCGTTGCGGTTCAGCCGGGCGAGCTCTCCGGCGATGGCCGCGGTCTCCTCGTCGAACCCGGGCGCGAAGACTCCCGGCTGGTATTGGCTGTTGCCCTCCAGCCAACGGGCGGTCAGTTCGCCTGCCGCCGGGATGGTGGAGGCCTGCCGCCAGACTTCGCGGTCCGCGAGAAGCCGGCCGAAGCTGTCCCGTTCCGTCGTGAACCTGGCCTCTGACATTTAGGCCTCCTGTGCTGTGGGGTGCGGGGTGGACTGCGCCGTGAGATGTGGGGTGGGGTGCGCCTGCGGGGCGTGGTGCTGCAGGAGGACGGACAACCGTTCGCAGCTGATCCGCAGCGCCTCCAGTTCACGCCGGCTGTAGTCCTCGATGATCGCACGGATCCGCTCGGTGAGGTGCTCGTCGTCGACCTCGAACTCGTGGTTCAGCGTGACCACGGAGAGCCCGTCCGCCGGCCGGATCTCCCAGTCGCCGCCGAGCTCCCGGAACGGGGGCTCGAGGTCCAGCTGGTGGAACTGGGCGCGGTGGCTGGCGGTGTCAAAGACGCGCCAGCAGTGGCTTGAACTGAGTGAGCCGTTGGACACCACGGACGTGCGCAGCTCGTGGCCGGCGTCGTCGCCGCTGACGCGCTCCGAGTACACCGTCAGGCCCTCGAGGTAGGGCCAGTGTGAGGCGTCGCGCAGCATGCTGAAGACAAGGTCCGCCGGGGCGTTGATGCCGAGCCGGTGCGTGGTCCGGTGCGTTTGCTGGTGCGTGCTCACTGACAAGTTCACCCCTCCTGTGTCGTGCTGTCACCTTGCAGGTCTTCTATGCAGGCTAGGCCAGTTGCGGCCTGCCGTGAACAATTCCGTCCCGTCGCGTCACGCAGGGCAATCTTCGGTAACACAGGGCGTCCGCAGGCAGCGTCCGCGGACGCCGGATGAACGGGTATTACCGCCTGTATCCCTTGGTTTCACCCGGTTTCACGGCGCTTTGACCGGCTCTCCCGGGCCCCGGATAGTTGCTGGCACCAGCACCATTTCAGTCCACTCTCAAGGGGAGAACATGTCCAGTCTTTCGTTTAAATCAGGCGCCGCGGTCGCGTTGGCGGCCACCACTGTCCTGGGTCTGGCGGCCTGCTCCGATCCCGGCGCCGCTGCTGCCGGCGGCCCGTCGGCGGCGCCGTCGTCGTCCACCGGGGTGAAGCAGTTCAACCTCTCGCCGCAGCAGGACCGCGTCAAGGCCACGGTGGATGCCGCGGCCGCCGCGCTCGTCCCGGAAGCCGTTAAGAAGGACGGGAAGCTGACCGTGGCGGTGAGCCCGTTTGCGGCGCCGCTGGCCGTTTACGCCACCGACAACAAGACCCCGGTGGGCAACGAGGTGGATATCGCCGTCGCTCTGGCCGAGTCCCTGGGCCTGGAGGCAGACATTGTCCCGACGGCCTGGGCCGACTGGCCGCTCGGCGTCGACTCCGGCAAGTACGAGGCTGTGCTGTCCAACGTCACCGTCACGGAGGAGCGCAAGCTCAAGTTCGACTTCGCCAGCTACCGTGAAGACAAGCTCGGCTTCTATGCCAAGGCGGACAGCAGCGTCACCAAGGTCGAATCGGCCCCGGACGTCGCCGGCAAGCGCGTGATCGTCGGTTCCGGCACCAACCAGGAGGCAATCCTGCTGCGCTGGGATGAGGAGAACAAGAAAAACGGCCTCAAGCCCGTGGAGTTCCAGTATTACGACGACGACTCCGCCTCCCAGCTCGCCATCCAGTCCGGACGGGCGGACCTCACGTTCGGCCCCAACGCCACGGCGGCCTACAAGGCGGCCTCCGACGCCAAGACTAAGCTCGTCGGCCTGGTCGACGGCGGCTGGCCGCTGAAGGCCAGCATCGCCGTCACCACCAAGAAGGACAACGGGTTTGCCGCAGCGGCCCAGGCCGGACTGAACCACCTGATCCAGGACGGAAGCTACGCCAAGATCCTGGACCGCTGGGGGTTGTCCGCGGAAGCCGTCGCGAAGTCGGAGCTGAACCCGGCGGGCCTGCCGAAGAAGTAGCCCGCCCTATATCCAACGCGGGGTCACGCCGCGCCCATCCCGGAGAGGATTATGGGCGCGATGTGACCACGCGTTGGTTGAATGAACGGTACCGAAAGCCAACGAATCCCCGCCGGGAACGTCTCCGGCGGGGATTCGTTGTGGCTGACTGGTGACCAGCGGAGATCGTCTAGGCCTGTGCCGTGACGGAACTTGAATCGATGCCGACCTCGACGCTGGCACCTGTGCGGGCCGGGGTGGCCAGGCCGAGGTTCTCCCGCAGCGTGCTGCCCGCGTACTCCGTGGGGTACACGCCGCGCTCCTGCAGTTCCGGCACGAGGTGGTTGACGATGTCGTCGAGGCCGGACGGGATCAGCCACGGCGAGATGTTGAAGCCGTCGACGGCGCCGGTCCGGGCATACTCGCTGAGCCGGTCCGCGACCTCGGTGTACGAGCCGGTGAAGGTGGAGTCGCCCCGGCTGGTCTTGGCCGAGACGAATTGGCGGATGGACAGGCCCTTCTCCGTGGCCTCGGCCCGCCACTGGTCGGCCAGCTGGCGTGCCTTGGCGCCGTGGAAGCCGCTGCCGCGCGTTTCGGAGGTTTCTTCCACCACGGGGTCGATGTCCGGCAGCGGGCCGTCGGGATCGTAGCCCTGCAGCTCCCGGCCCCAGAACTGTTCGAGGTACGCGATGGCCTGCTGCGGGCCGATCTGCAGACTGCGGACCCAGGCCTTCTTCTCGAGGGCCTCCCGCGGCGTGGCGGCGAGGATGAACTCGCTGGCGGGCATGATCTTCACGTCTTGGGCGCCGCGGCCGGCCCGGAGGGTGCGCTCCACGATGTCGCGGCGGAACTCCAGGGCGTCATCGAGCTGCGGGTGCGCGGAAAAGATGACGTCCACCTGCCGGGCGGCGAAGTCCCTGCCCTCGGGCGAATCCCCGGCCTGGAACAGCACCGGCCGGTACTGGGCGCTGCGCGGCAGCCGCGGGGTGACGTCGACGGTGTAGTGCCGGCCGGTGTGGCGCACCCGCCGGACCGAGCCCTCCGCCGACCACCGCTCGGCGGAGGCTGAGCCCGCGACGGCGCCGTCGTCCCACGCGTCCCAGATCCGCTTGGCGGTTTCCACGAAGGCCTCGGCGTGGGTGTACCGGTCGGCGTGGTCCAGATAACCGCCGCGCCGGAAGTTGGCGCCGGTCCAGGCGTTGTCCGTGGTGACGATGTTCCAGGCGGCGCGGCCACCGGACAGCAGGTCCAGCGTGGAGAGCCGGTGCGCCAGGTCTGCGGGGTCGTTGTACGTGGTGTTCTGGGTTGCGACGAGCCCGATCTTGGTGGTCACCGCGGCCAAGGCGGCGAGGGCAGTCTGCGCGTCGGGACGGCCGGCGACGTCGAGCGCGTGCGGACGGCCAAGATGCTCGCGCAGCCGCAGGCCTTCGCCGAGGAAGAACGCCGCGAACAGGCCGCGCTCGGCGGTTTGGGCGATGCGCCGGAACGATTCGAAGTCGGTCTGGGAGCCGGATTCGGCCGCCTTCCAGACGGTTCCGGAGTTGACGCCCTGGAAGAACACGCCCAGCTGGATCTGACCCGAGGGGATGAACCCGGACGCGGTGAATTCAGCGGCGGGGTGGGTGCTGTGGCTCATGGTGGGCTCCTTAGTTTTCCGCGCCGGGGGCGCTGGATGCGGCGGCGTAGCGGCTGGCTGGCCGTGCCAGCCCCAGCTGATCGCGGAATGTGGCGTCCGGGCTGGTGGGGGCGAGGACCCCGCGCCGGCGCAGTTCGGGCAGCACCAGCCGCGTCAGTTCCTCAAGATCCGTGTCCAGCACGGCGGGGTGCAGGCGGACCCCTTCGGCCCAGGCCAGCACCTCGGTGAGCAGATCGGTAAGCCCGGCCGCCGAGCCGATGAACTGTGCGCGCGGGCTCTGCCACGGGGTGTGGCCGTTCAGTACGGCCAGCCGCTCAGCGGCGGGCTGGCCGCGGGAGTCCAGCACGACGTCGAGCTCGGCGATCAGCGCAGGCCCGTTGCCGCCGGCGGCGAGTCCTGCGCGCGTCGCCGCGAGCTCGGCGGCCAGGAGCCCGGGCGTCGGGGCCGAGACCAGGAGCGCGTCGGCTGCCCCGGCCGCGACGGCCTCCGCGGTGAGGAGCCCGGCCGGGGCCAGTACGGGCAGCTGGCCCTGGGGCGGCCGCGGAATGATCGACGGACCCTTGACGGAATAGCTGCCGTTTTCGACGTCGATGTAATGCAGCTTGTCGACGTCGAGGTAGCGCCCGGTGGGGACGTCGCGGATCACGGCGTTGTCCTCCCAGGAGTCCCAGAGCCTGCGGCTGACCTCGATCGAATCGGCGGCCTCGCGGGAGAGCCGGTCCCCGCGCACGGTGTCGCGTCCGACGGCGGCGGCATCGGCCGCGCTTGATGAAGCGGCTACCAGCCAGCCGGTCCGTCCGCCGGACACGTAGTCGAGGCTGGCGAGCTGGGTGGAGATGTGGAACGGCTCGGTGTAGGCGGTGTCCACTTCCGGAATCAGGGCGAGGGAGCGGGTCACGGGGCCGGCGAACGCGGCGCGCTGCAGGGCGTTGAGCCGGGCCGCGGCGTCCGGGTGCCCGGGGGCCGGCAGGCCGGGGTCGGAAAACGTCGCCGCGTGGAACCCGGCGGACTCGGCGGCGAGCACGGCGCCGCGGAGGTGTTCCGGGCCCAGCACGGCTGCCGGGGCCGTGCGGGAAACCCGCCACGCGGCCGGGTGGCTGCCGGCACCTTCGAGCTCCAGCAGGAGGAGGCCGTGTTCGCGGGGCCCGTCCTGGGCGGGATGGCTGCTCATGATGCGTCCTGTCGTTCGTAGGGGATCTGTTCGCCGGCCTCGATGGGCACCGGCAGGCGGTTCTCCGCCGGCGGCAGCGGGCACGTGGCGAGGTCCGTGTAGGCGCACGGCAGGTTCACCGCCCGGTTGAAGTCGAGCCAGACCGTGCCGTCGGGGCCCGGAGCCGCCACGGTGAGCGAGCGGTTGGCCGCGTAGGTGCTCTTGCCCGAGGTCGCGTCCGTGAAAAGCACGGACAGCGTGCCCGGAGCGTGGCCGTTGAAGGCGGTGAGGCTCAGGTCCTTGCCGCGGAGCCGGAAGCGGATTTCCCCCGGGGCTTCGTAGACGTGGTGGATTCCTTCGACCGCCGCGCCCACCGTGGTGGGCCGCGGTTCGGCGAACGGCACAAATATTCCTGAAATGGCATATTCGATGCTGGGGGCGTAGGCGGGGGTGCCGCGGTAGCCGGTGAGCAGCGGGTTCAGGGGATGCCGCGGCCGCACGACATAGCGGCCGCCGCGCTTGGCGAGCTCGATCACGGTATGGCCGGCGCCGGCATCCTCCACCCGCAGATTCAGGCCATCGCGCTCGGGGATAGGGCCGAGGAGCACGGTAGCTCCGGTTCCGTCCGCGTTCAGATCCTGCCCGTCGCGAAGGACGCGTTCGCCTGCCCCCAAAGCCAGGCGGACGACGTCGTCCTCGACGCTCCAGGTGCCCGGCGCACCGTCCAGCCGGGCGGGTGAGCACTCGAGCCAGTGCAGGTGGGTGACGGCGAGGAAGCCGTGGGGGCTGGCGCGGTGGCGTTCGTGCGCGGCATGCCAGTCCGCCCAGGCGGCTTCGAATTCCAGGTCGGGGTGGCGGTCGGGACGAAGGTCAGGACGGCCGTCGGTGTCAGTGGGCGTGGACATGGAAACTCCCGTGGTGGTTGTGGTCGGCTGTGACGCGGGCGGCGGCGTCGGTCTCAGTAGTGCCGGCGAATGCCGGCCGGCCGGCGTACGGGTCGCCGTCGCCCCAGAGCGTGGTGGGCGCGGCGGCGCGGACGGCCGGAATGACTTCCAGGGCGAAGCGCTCCAGAATTTCCAGCTGCTGGGCGAAGGGCAGCGTGGTGGGCAGCGAGATGGACTGCAGGTCGTGTCCGTAGAGCGCGTGGTAGCTGAGGATCTTGTCGATCACCCGCTCCGGGCTGCCCACCAGAGCCGGACCGTCGGCGACGGCGTGGTCGATGTCCCGGTAGGGGGAGTTGTTGCCGGGAACGTTCCGGCCGGTCGTGAGGGCCTCGTAGACCGGGCCGAACTGCCGCTTGGCCTCCTGCGTGGTGTCCGCGATGAACACCCCGCCCGCGCCCGATCCGGAGCCCAGGTACTGGTGCCGGGGATCGTGGCCGTGCCGTGCGTATTCCTCGCGGTAGTGGTCAATGAGCACCTTGTAGTTTTCCCGCGGCTGGATCGCGTTGGCCGTGAACAGCGGATCGCCCCACTGCGCGGCGAGTGCCGCCGAGGCCAGGCTGGTGGCGGAGCCGTGCCAGACCCGCGGCGCCCCGGCGAACGGCCGCGGCGTCGTGGTGGTGGGCTCCGTCAGCGCGGCCCGGAACCTCCCGGACCACGTGACGTTTTCCTCGGTCCAAAGCCGGCGGAGCAGGGCATATTTCTCCGCGAGGAGCTCCCACTGGTCCGCCAGGTCCAGGCCGAACAACGGGTACTGCAGCACCTCATTGCCCTTGCCGATCACCAGTTCCAGCCGGCCGCGGCTGAGCTGGTCGATCGTGGCGTAGTCTTCTGCGACCCGCACCGGGTCCAGGACGGACAGCACCGTCACACCGCTCTGCAGCCGGATCCTGGTGGTCACGGCGGCGATGGCGGCGAGCACGGTGGTGGGGGAGGAGGAGATGAACTCACCCGCGTGGCGTTCCCCGACGGAGAAGCTGTCGTAGCCGAGCTCCTCCGCCCGGCGCGCGGTCTCCACCACCTGGTTGAGCCGGTCCGCGGTGGAGACGATCTCCCCGGTGACCGGGTTCTTCAGGTGCGGGATGATGTCGAGGACCTGGAACCTCACTGTGTTTTCCCTGTCTGGGTTTTCCCTGTCTGTGCTTTCCCTGAAGGGGCTGTCCCGAAGTTGGCCTCAGTGACGGTCGTGGACTCGGGAAGGGCTTCCTCGGAGAGTCCCCAGCGGTCCAGGACCTTGGCGTAGGAGCCGTCCTTGATGGCGGAGTTCAGGGCGTCCGTGATGGCCGGGGCCAGTCCGTTGCCCTTGAGCGTGGTGGCCGCGACCAGGGTCTCGGACGGCCAGCCGGCGTTGACCTTGCCCACCACCTTGAGGTCGCCGCGGGTGTTTTCCCGGTACGTGACGGACGGGTAGGGCGCGAGGTTCAGGTCGGTGCGGCCGGAGGACAGCGCCAGGATGGTGTCGGCGTCGGAGGAGTAGTACTGCAGCACCGCGGGCGCCTTGCCCTTGGCCTCGAGCTCCTTGTTCCAGGCGATCAGGATCTTCTCCTGGTTGGTGCCCGAGCCCACCGAGATCTTCAGCCCGGAGATGTCGTCGGAGCCCTTGATGTTGTAACCGGAGCTCTTCTTCGCCTCGAAGCCCATGTACGCGGCGCGGTAGCTGGAGAAGTCGAAGAGCTTCACGCGGGCGGCATTGATGCCCACATTGGAGAACACGGCCTCGAAGTCACCGGACTGGGTCTTCAACGGCCAGTTCTCCCAGGAGGTCACCTGGACGTCCAGGTCCAGGCCCAGCTTGTCTGCGACCAGCTGGGCCAGGTCCACCTCCACGCCGATCGGGGTCTTGTCGTCCGTGGCGTGGAAGGACAGCGGAATCGCGCCCGCCGTCGTCGCGACGGTCAGCTTGCCGTCCTTGCCGATCAGCGCCGGGACCTTCGCGGCCAGGGCGGCGTCCTTCTCCGCCCGGATCCGCTGCTGGTCCGGCGAGGTGTTGTAGACGACGCCGTTGCGCGCCGCCGTCGTCGCCGGCTGCCCGCCGGAAGCCGCGGAGGCGCCGGGATCCGCGCAGCCACTCAGGGCCAGGGTGCCGGACAGGGTGCCGATGAGGACGACGGCGGGAAGCGCCGCACGCGTCCGCCGGGGACCAGTACTCGCGCGGGCGGTGTGGGGGGCGGAGCTGATTGCCATGGGGTTCCTTAGATGTTGAAAGCGGGTTCGATGACTTTGGAGAAGAAGCTCCGGGTGCGAACTTCGCGCGGGTTGGTGAAAATTTCCTGGGGGGTGCCTTGCTCGACGATCTGGCCCTGGTCCATGAACACCACCGTGTCGGCGACGTCGCGGGCGAAGCCCATCTCATGCGTGACGATGATCAGCGTGGTGCCGGACTTGGCCAGCCCGCGGATGACGTCCAGGACCTCGTTGACCAGTTCCGGGTCCAGGGCCGACGTGGGCTCGTCGAAGAGCAGGATCTTCGGGTCCAGGGCAAGCGCCCGGGCGATCGCGACGCGCTGCTGCTGGCCGCCGGACAGCTGGCGCGGGTAGGCGCCGGCACGGTCCTTCAGGCCCACGCGGTCCAGCAGTTCCAGACCGCGGTCGCGGGCCTCGGCCTTGGAGAGCCGGGGTTTTCCGGCCCGCGGCGCGACGATCGGTGCCTCGGTGACGTTTTCCAGCGCGGTCAGGTGCGGGAAGAGGTTGAAGTTCTGGAACACCATGCCGATCTCGGTGCGCTGCTTCAGGATTTCCTTTTCGCGCAACTCGTGGAGCCTGCGCCCGCGGACCGCGTAGCCCACCAGCGTGCCGTCGATCGCGATGAACCCGGCGTCGACCTTTTCGAGGTGGTTGATGGTGCGCAGGAGGGTGGATTTGCCGGATCCGGACGGTCCGACGATCACGGCGACACCCCCGGGCTCGACCGTCAGCGTGATGCCCTTGAGGACTTCCGCGGCGCCGAAGGACTTGCGGACCTTCGTGATCTCGACGAGGCCGCGGGTGGTTACGGCGTCCGTGGCAGCGGCCGCGGACGGGGTCTGGGTGGTCGTACGGAGTGCGGTGCTCATCGGGTGCCCCTTTCCTGCTTCGATTCCCGGGCGGCGGGCGTATGGATGGCGAGGAATTTGCGGGCCTTCTGCAGCGGCGTCAGGGGCAGCGTACGGACCGCGCCCTTGGAGTAGTGCCGCTCGATGTAGTACTGGAAGACGCTCAGGACCGAGGTGATGACGACGTACCAGAGCGTGGCCACGAGCAGCAGCGGCAGGACCTGCTGGGTGCGGTTGTAAATGACCTGGACGGTGTAGAACAGCTCGGAATAGGCCAGGACGTAAACGATTGAGGTGCCCTTGACCAGGCCGATCACCTCGTTGAAGGCGGTGGGCAGGATGGCCCGCATGGCCTGGGGCAGGACGATCCTGGTGGAACGCCGCCAGGCCGGAATGCCCAGGGCGGTTGCGGCCTCGAGCTGGCCCTGGTCCACGGACAGGATGCCGCCGCGGATGATCTCGGCGGAGTAGGCGGCCTGGTTCAGGGTCAGGCCGAGGACTGCCGCGGCGAACTGGCTGATCAGGGTGGTGGTCTGCGCCTCAAAGAAGCGCACGTCCGTGAAGGGGAGCCCCAGGCTGATTTTCTCGTAGAGGTAGCCCAGGTTGTACCAGAGCAGCATCTGCACCAGCAGCGGCGTGGAGCGGAAAATCCAGGAGAAGGTCCAGGAGACGGAGACCAGCAGGGGTGACGCCGAGAGCCGCATCAGCGCCAGGATGAACCCCAGGATGAAGCCTAGCGCCCCGGAGATCGCCGTCAGCTTCAGGGTCTCCAGCAGGCCGTTCACGATCGACTGCGCGGTAAACCACTGCGCCACCACGCCCCACTCCCAGCGCGGGTTGGTGGCCAGCGACCAGGCAATGCCGGCCACGCCCACGGCGACGACGGCGGTGCCCACCCAGCGCCACGGGTGGCGGGCCGGGACCAGCCGGTAGTCGGCGTAGTCGGTGGCGGCCTTGCGGCCCACCGAACCGGAGCCGACCGTTCCGGCCGGTGCGGTCTCGCCGGCGGGTACGGGTCCTGCGGCCCGGACCTCCGGGGTCTCAGGTGCGGATTCGATGCCGGCGGACGCCGGCTCCGGGGCGGACTGTGCCACCGGGGTTGCTGTTGAACTCATGCGCCACCTCGCTTCTTCCAGTTGCTGTGGGGGTAGTTGGCTGCCAATCTAGGGCCGTGCGAAATCGCGCGGCAAGGCGGCAGGTTGCATACGTTCACGCAGGTTCGCACGGCGTCACACGACGAATTCTTGCCTCGATTTACGCCGCGTTACGCGGGGTGAACGGCCGTGACCGGCGCCTCGACCGGCTCCATTTCGGGTGCCTAGCATGAGGGCTCCGCACCCGAGCCAGGAGACCGTCATGCCAGTGAATGCCCCGTCCGTGGTCCTCATCGGCGGCGGCCCGCGCGCGGCCGGGCTGTTGGAACGCCTCGCCGCCAACCGGCCGGAGCTGCTCGACGGCGCCCTGCAGATCCACGTCGTGGAGCCGCACACCCCGGGTGCCGGCAGGATCTGGCGTTACGAGCAGCATCCCGGGCTGATGCTCAACTCCGCGGCGGCGGACGTCACGATGTTCACGGATGCCTCCGTCCAATGCGAGGGACCCGCGGTCGACGGCCCCGGCCTGGCAAAGTGGGCCGCCGGGGTCCTGGACGGGTCCATCGCGGATGTTCCGGAGCTGCCGGCGGAACTCCGGCGCCAGCTGGCCGACCTCACCGGTGCCACCTTCCCCACCCGGCAGCTGCAGAGTGTCTACCTGGAATGGTTCTTCCGCCGCTCCGTCGCCGCCCTCGGACCGGACACCACCGTCACCGTGCACCGGGACACGGCGTCCGCCGTCGAGCCGGTGCAGCATGTAGCCGAACAGGGTCCGGAACGCTACCGCGTCCGGCTGGCCGGCGGCGCGGTGCTGCACGCCGACGTCGTAATCGCCTCCCTGGGGCACGCGGATTCGCTGCCCGATGCGGAGTCTGCGGCGTGGGCCGGTTTTGCCGCCCGGCACGGCGCGTTCCACGCGGCGCCCAGCTACACCACCGACGTCGACTACTCACCCCTCGCCGCGGGCCAGGACGTGATTGTCTCCGGCATGGGCCTGGCCTTCGTGGACCTGCTGGTCCTGCTCATGGAGGGCCGCGGCGGCAGGTTCGAGGAGCTGCCAGGCGGCGCCCTGCGCTACGTGCCCTCCGGTACCGAGCCGCGGCTGTGGGCCGGCTCCCGCCGCGGCGTGCCATACCACTCCAAGATCACGTCCGCCCTGCGCGGCGACGCGGCGGGCGAGCCGGCGTTCTTCACGGCCGACGCCGTCGCGGCGCTGCTGGATGCGCCCGGCGAGGTGGACTTCCGCGCCCAGCTGTGGCCCCTGATCGCCAAGGACGCCGGCTACGCGTACTACCGCGAGCTGTTCACCGGTTACCCGGAACGGGTCCGGACCGGCTGGCAGGAATTCGCCGAACGGTTCGCCGCCGCGGACTGGTACAGCCAGGAGCGCCGGCGGCTCGTCGCCGGGTCCGTCCCGGACGCAGGGCTCCACCTGGACCTCGAACGGCTGGACCATCCCTTCGCCGGCCGCGTCTTCGCCGGCCACGCAGACTTCCAGTCGGCGGCGGCAGCGTACATTGGCCGCGACCTTGAGCTGCGCACCGGGCCGGACCATTCGGAAACCCTGGCCCTGTTCACTTCCTTGCTGAAGTCCTACATGGACCTGGGCCGGCTGGTGCCGTCCGAGCGGCTGAACGCGCGGTCGCAGCGGGAGGTCCAGGGCTGGTGGCACGGCTTCTTCAGCTTCGTCGATTCCGGCCCGCCGCCGCGCAGGCTGCGGGAGATGCTGGCGATCCACCGGGCCGGGCTGCTGCAGTTCATTGGCCCGGGGCTGGAGATCGAGGCCGCGGAGCACGCGGGCCGGTTCGTCGCCCGCTCGGCCCAGTCCGGGATCAGCGTGTCAGCGGCGGCCCTGATCGAGGCCCGGCTCCCGGCGCCGTCGGTGGCCCGCTCCGCGAACCCGCTGCTGCGCCAGCTGCACGCCTCCGGGCTCGGCACCGAACAGCAGCTCCTCACTGCCGACGGCACGCACGCGACCGGACGGCTCCTGGTGTCCGCCCACAACGAGCTCATCAGCCCGGTGGGGGAGCGGCGCGAGCGGCTGTTCGGCGTCGGGCCCGGTACTTCCGGCTGGGGCGCCGGCGCCTTCGCCCGGTCCGGCACCAACGCCGCGCCGTTCCGCGAAAACGATGCCCTGGCCCGGCGCGTCCTGAACCTGCTGGCGAAGCCCAACAACGGGCCGGCCGACAGCGGCCTGGCCAACAACGATCAAACGGACGCCGGCCGGGCGGTGCCGCAGGCCGCCGCCGGCGGAAAGGACCCGTCATGACCCCGCCCCCACTACACACCCCACCCGTGGACACCCCGCCCGTGGACACCGCCGCGCTGACGGTCCTCAATCTGCCCATGAGCGATCCCAGGGTCCGTCCGCTCCTGGATGAGCTCGCGCTCGAATACGACACCCGCTACGGCAACCTCTTCGGCCGCGGGGCCGCCGCGGAGGAACTCAACCGCTACCCGGCCGAGGAATTCGCCGCGCCGGGCGGGGCCCTGCTGATTGTGCGCGAGAACGGCGAATCCGTGGCCGGCGGCGCGTTCCGCCGGCACGGCCCGCAGACCGCCGAGTTCAAGCGGATCTGGACGCATTCGGCGCACCGCCGCCGCGGACTGGCCCGGTTTGTCCTTGCCGAGCTGGAGGCGCTGGCCGGCCATCGCGGCTACCGGAAGGTCTACCTGACAACCGGCCCGCGCCAGCCGGAGGCGAAACGCCTTTACCTGAGCACCGGTTACGAGGCACAGTTCGATCTCTCCGCCGACCCGGAAACCATCGGGCCGCTGGCATTCACCAAGGACCTGCCCGCCGCAAACCCCGCCGCAAACCTCGCCGCGCTGCTTGGTCGGCGTGGGCCGGGAACCGGTGCTTCGGGCTAGAGTTCACACGGGGGGTCTGCCCTGAAACAACGTATTAACGAGCCGCCGCGGACCCGGCGGAGAAACAGCCGGGAGTCATCAGTGCGGCCTGGATCCAAGCCCACCATCCGCGATGTCGCGCAGACGGCCGGGGTCTCCCTGACCACCGTCTCCTATGTGCTCTCCGGCCGCTCCGGCGGTACCACCCGGATCAGCGAGGCCACCCAGGACCGGGTGCACGCCGCGGTCCGCGAACTTGGCTATGTGGCCAACAGCGCCGCCCGGGGAATGCGCCGGGGCCGGACGGAGCTGGTGGCCGTGGCCGTACCGGACCTCGAGCAGCCCCGGGACAGGGCCATCGCCACGGTGCTGGCCAGGATCCTGCCGGAGCACGGCTACCAGTCGGTCATCCTGCTGGGCGGGAACTGGCGGCAGTTCATGCTCTCCGGCGGAGCCGACGGCGTGATCCACACCAGCGCACCGGAGGCGGACAACGATTCCGGGGCCACGGCAGAGCTCGCCGGCCGCGGCACGCCCCACGTGCTCATCACGGACGACGCCGGGCCCGGCAGCTCTGGTGTCCAGGGCGGACACGAGGTGGTCCCCGCCGGAACGGACACCCCCGAGATCCTGGCCGGGCGCGCCGTCACTCGGCTGCTGGCACAGTTGCGGGGTTAGGACCCTTTAGGCCTTCAGCGCGGCGGCCGGTGCCGTGTCCCGCGTTGCGGTTTCCTGGGTTGCGGCCTCCCGGAGGGGACGCCGGGCCAGCCAGGCGGCCACGATCGCGCCGGAGACGTTGTGCCACAGGGAGAAGACCGCAGACGGCAGCGCCGCCAGCGCGCCGAAGTGCGCGGTGGCGAGGGTGGCGGCCAGGCCGGAATTCTGCATCCCGACCTCGAAGGCGAGGGCCCTGCGCGCCTTGTCATCCAGGCGCCCCAGCTTGCCGGCCAGGTAGCCCAGGCCCAGGCCGAAGCCGTTGTGCAGCACCACGGCGAGGAACACGATGCCGCCCGCGGCGACGATTTTGCTGGCGCTGCCGGCCACGACAATCGCGACGATCAGGGAAATCACGACGGCCGAGGCCCACGGCAGCGCGGGCAGGACCTTGGCCACGAGCTTCTTGAGGAAGAGGCGGGCCAGCAGGCCGGCGATGACCGGCAGGAGGACGGTCTTGACGATGTCCTGGACCATGCCCCCGGCGTCGATGTTCAGGTACGAGCCGGCCAGGAACAGCACCAGCAGCGGCGTCACGATCGGCGCGATCAGGGTGGACACGGAGGCGACGGCCACGGACAGGGCGACGTCGCCCTTGGCGAGGAACGCCATCACGTTGGAGGCGGTGCCCGACGGCGCGCAGCCCACCAGGATCAGGCCCACCGCAAGCTCCGGCTCGAGGTGGAGGCCGACGGCGATCAGCCAGCCGGCCCCCGGCATGATGACGTAGTGCGCCACGATTCCCAGGGCCACGGCCCAGGGGCGCTTGGCCACCGACGCGAAATCGGGCGGCGTCAGCGTCAGGCCCATGCAGAACATGATGATGCCCAGCAGGAAGGGCACGCTGGGGGCGAGGGGTTTGAACGCGCCGGGGAGCAGGAAGCCGGCGAGCCCGGCCACCACCACAAGGACCGGGAAGACCGTCACCGCGATGCGGGCAATCTTTGCCTCGGCGGCGAGGGCGGGATTGGCCGGGACGTCGGCGGCAGTGCCTGCGTCCCGGGCAGTATTCTGAGTTTTAGTTGCCTCAAGCATCCAAGAATGGTGCCACCGGCGTCCACGGGGTGGCCACTTCGTGACCACCTGTCAGACAAATATGTCAGATTTTTAGGCCGCCGTGCGGGCGGGAATCGGACGGGTAGGGTTCATTGCGTGGGTGAGCCCGAAAAGGCGAACTCCCCACCCCGGCGCGACGCAGCGCCCCACCTTCCCTGAATTCTGCACATTCTTTGACATCTGGCGGCCGTTGGGCCTCCTTGACCACGAACGGAGCCAGCGATGGCCACCAGTATCGACGCGCAGGCCCCGGCCGCCACGCCTGCACAACTGCAATCGGTCCGAGGCGCCTTGACGTCCCCGCGACGGCTCAAGACCGAGGTTTTGGGCGGCCTCGTGGTGGCACTGGCGCTGATTCCTGAGGCGATCGCCTTCTCGATCATCGCCGGCGTGGACCCGAGGATCGGGCTCTTCGCGTCCTTCACGATGGCAGTGACCATCGCCTTCGTCGGCGGCCGTCCGGCGATGATTTCGGCGGCCACCGGCGCTGTCGCCCTGGTAATCGCCCCACTGGTGAAGTCCCACGGACTGGATTACCTTGTGGCGGCGGTGATTCTGGCCGGCATTTTCCAGATCGTGCTGGGCCTCTCCGGGGTGGCGAAACTGATGCGGTTCATCCCCCGCCCGGTCATGGTGGGGTTTGTGAACGCCCTGGCCATCCTGATCTTTCTGTCGCAGGTGCCCGAGCTGATCGGCGTACCCTGGCTGGTCTACCCGCTCACCGCGCTGGGCCTGCTGATCGTCTTCGGCCTGCCCAGGCTCACCAAAGCCGTCCCCGCACCCCTCGTGGCCATTGTGGCCCTGACGCTCATCACGGTGACGGCCGCCGTCGTCGTTCCCACTGTGGGGGACAAGGGTGCACTGCCGGACTCGCTGCCCTCTTTGTCACTGCCCAACGTGCCGTTCACGCTCCAAACGTTGCAGGTCATCTTCCCGTTCGCGCTGGCCATGGCCTTCGTGGGCCTGCTCGAATCCCTCATGACCGCGAAGCTCGTGGATGACATCACGGACACGCGTTCAGCCAAGACCCGCGAGGCCTGGGGGCAGGGCGTCGCGAACATCGTCACCGGCATCTTCGGCGGCATGGGCGGCTGCGCCATGATCGGCCAGACCATGATCAACGTCAAAGCCTCCGGCGCCCGGACCCGGATCTCCACCCTTCTGGCCGGCGTCTTCCTGCTCATCCTCGTGGTGGCACTCGGAGACATTGTGTCCCTCATCCCGATGGCCGCGCTCGTGGCCGTCATGATTTTCGTATCAGTCGCCACCTTTGACTGGCACAGCATCCGGCCCGCCACCCTCAAGGCGCTGCCCAAGAGTGAAACCGCCGTCATGGCGGTGACGGTGGCGGTCACCGTTGCCACGCACAATCTGGCAACCGGCGTCGGGGTCGGCGTACTCGTCGCGATGGTCCTGTTCGCCAGGCGGGTGGCCCACTTCGTCACCGTCGAGCGCACGGTGACGGAGCACGACGGCGGCCGGGCCACGTATCGCGTGGACGGCGAGCTGTTCTTCGCCTCCGCGAATGACCTCTACACCCAGTTCGAGTACGCACTGGACCCCGAACGCGTCGTCATCGACATGCGCGACTCCCACCTGTGGGACACCTCCACGATCGCCGCTTTGGATGCCATCACGGAGACGTACCGGCAGCACGGCAAGAGCGTCGACGTCGTGGGCCTGAACCAGGCCAGCGCCCTGATGCGCGAACGCCTGGCCGGCAAGCTCGGCGCGGGGAACTGACGGGAAGGCGCGACCGGTCGGGCCGGTATTAGGTCACACGTTTGGGTCTTTTTGTTTGCCTTGGTGCGGCCTAGCGTGGATTTACGGCGCCGCCCGTCCGGGTGGCCGGAGCATGGAGGAAATCCAATGACGACGCACGTAGCCGACTGCAGCGTGAGCAATTGCTCCTTCAATGACCACTCGCACTGCAACGCGGCCGCCATTACCGTCGGCGGCGCCGCAGACCATGCCTCCTGCGCGACCTTCATCGACATCGGTGTGCACGGCGGGCTCCCCAAGGTGCTGGCCGACGTCGGCGCCTGCCAGCGTTCGGAGTGCACCCACAACGACCATCTGATGTGCAAGGCGCCCGAAGTTCACGTGGGCCCGGGCGTCGACAACGCCGACTGCCTCACCTACGCCCACACGTAGCCGCACCCGCCGTCCGCGTCCATCGACCATCCGCCCCGCTGGCGCTGAAATTCCCCACCTTTGGTCGCCGCACCCGGCGTGTCGGGGCGGACCGCCGGTGAGGCCCGGCGTCGCTGGTTCAAAGGTGGGGAGAATCGGTGGTGGCAGAGGGCACCCGCGGAGGCAGGCGCGCGCTAGCCCTGGGTGAGCCGGTACCGTTCGATCTGCTTGAGCCGGCGCAGGAGGCTGTCGCGCCGGGGGTGCGGGACGGCGTCGGCCGGCTCGGCGGTGAGCTCGATGTGTTCGGTGCCGTACTGCCACAGCAGCAGGTCATCGAGGAGCCGGTCCGGGCCGGGGGAGTAGCGGTGGTCCAGGGCCTTGCGGACCTCGGTGATCCGGTTGGCGCTAAGCAGCCCGGCGAGCTGCATGGTCTGGTTGAGGCCGTGGGCGGCCATGAGCTCCGCGGCCCAGCCCCAGTCGTCGTCGACCTTCCGGTCCACGTGCGGCAGCAGGGTCCGCCAGACGTCGCGGATCCGGTTGGGCGTCAGCTGCGCGGCACCCTCACCGTCCATGTCCCAGTAGCCGCGGACCTCCTCGTAGCGTTCGTGCAGGTCCGAGAACGCGCTCTCCACGGTCTCCAGCATGGCGGCCGTCGCGGTGAACTGGCGGTCGAAGTGCGGGGTCCACGCCCGCGGGTCCTCGGCCTTGAACCGGATGTCGTGCTCGATCTCGCTCCAGGCGTGGGCGAAGACGGTCCGGATTTGGCACTCGAAGAAGTAGCTGCCGTTCGGCGGGACGTCCGGGTTGAAGGCCAGCTGGTAGTCCTTGACGGCCTCGTTCTGGATGGTCCGCAGGATCAGGTGCCGGCTGGAGTAGCCGTATGTGCCGGACTCGATCGAGCCGATGTCCTTTTCCCGGTCCCCCCGGCAGTCAAAGAGCTGGCGCTGGCGCTTGATCAGATTCGCCACCACCGCGTTTTCCGCCGGCAGCTTGGTGATCACACGGATTCCCACCATGTCATTCAGGGTCCGGAACGGGTCCGGGAACTTCAGCACAGGTGGCCCGCCCGGCTCCAGCGGTTCTTCCGTGCGGGAGATCTTCTCGCGGAAGGATTCAACGGTCTTGGTGCGTCCGGTGACGAACAACGGCGTGACTTCGGTGTCCTTGAGCATGGTCCGCAGTGTGAGCAGGACCTCCCGGGTGACCAGCTTCAGGGCAGGCCGGACCCGCTCGTACAACTCCACGTTCTCCTGCACGGAATCGCGCAGGCTCACGTCCAAACGGTCCCAGTTGCTCGCCATGGATCCAGCTTACGGCGCACCACCGACACCGGCCCGCAGGCTGGCACCGCCGGGCACGCCCGCAGGCAAGGGCAGCGCAGCAGGCATGGGAGCGGTCCGGCATGCGAGGGGTCCGGCCTGCGCTGGGCCGCTTGGTGCCCAAGGTAGGCTCAACACATGGCTGAAATGCGGCGGCGAACTATGATCGCGGCCGCAGCGGCGGTGACTCTGGGGGCAGTCTCCGCCGCCTGTTCACCGGGCCCCAAGGAGGACGCTGTGAAGAGGCACAAGTACCAATATGGCGAGGACCCCAGCCAGTGGGGTGAGCTCTTCCTCCCGGATGTTGCCGCGCCCAAGGGTGTGGTGGTGGTGATCCATGGCGGGTACTGGCGTTCGCAGTACGGCGCAGAACTGGGGGAGCCCCTTGCCAAGGACCTCGCCGCGCACGGCATGGCAGCCTGGAACCTGGAGTACCGGCGGGCCGGCAATGGCGGAGGCTGGCCCAACACGTTCGCCGACGTCCTGGCCGGAATCGACAAGCTCGGTGAACTGGCCGAAGAGCACGGGCTGGGACTGGACCGCGTGGTGGCCCTGGGCCACTCGGCGGGCGGCCACCTCGCCGTCTGGGCGGCGGGACGCCGCCGGCTCGCGGGGCTTGGTGCCCCGGACGCGGACCGCCAGCTGACGCGTCGGGGCGACGACGACGGCGCGGTGCAGCTCACCGGCGTCGTCAGCCAGTCGGGGGTACTCAACCTCGCGGCCGCCGAGCGGCTCAACCTCAGCAACGGCGCCGTCAGCAACTTCTTGGGCGGCTCGTCGGAGAAATATCCCAAACGGCATAAATTTGCGGACCCCATGAGTGCGGTGCCGCTCGGCGTGCCCGTATATGCCGTTCACGGCACGGAGGACGATACCGTGCCGGTGAGCCAGTCCGAGACCTACGCCGGAGCAGCCAAGGCGGCCGGTGCGCCGGTCCAGCTGCTCAAGGTCCCGGGCGACCACTTCGCGCTCATCGATCCGAAGGCACCCGCGTACCGGAAATGCCGTGAACTCGTGCAGCAGCTGCTGGTCTGAAATCCGGACGTCGCCAGGCGCCCGCCCGGCGACCTGCCAGGCCTGCCGCCCGGCAGGGAGGGGGTCCCGGTGTCCCTGACGGCATCCCTGGCCGGCGAAAGCGAATAGACTGGAGCGCAGGTGCGCCGGGAAGTCTGGTCGGCATAGTTCCGTCGACCCCATTTTGAGGATCCCATGAGCGCCCTGCCCCCTTCGCCAACACCCTCTTCACCAACACCGCCCCCTCCTTCGCCGCCCCGCCTCACCATTTTCGGCCGGGGCAGCTATGCCGAGGCCCTGCGGATCGGCGAAATCCTCCGCAAGGAAACCGTGGGCGGCGCCCTGCTGGTCGCCGCGGCGATGGTGGCCCTTATCTGGGCCAACTCCCCGGCCTCGGAGAGTTACTTCGCGCTGCGCGACTTCACCATCGGCTACGCGCCCTGGCATCTGGACCTGAGCCTGGGCGCGTGGGCCGCCGACGGCCTGCTGGCTATCTTCTTCTTCCTGGTGGGGCTCGAACTCAAGCGCGAGTTTGTCGCCGGCGACCTGCGCCAGCCGAGCAAATCCGTGGTTCCGGTGGCCGCCGCCGTTGGCGGTGTGGCCGTTCCGGCACTCATCTACGCGGCCATCAACCTCTCCGGTCCCGAAACGCTGCACGGCTGGGCCATTCCCACCGCCACCGACATCGCCTTCGCCGTCGCGGTGCTGGCGCTCATCGGTTCCCACCTGCCCAGTGCGCTGCGGATCTTCCTGCTGACCCTCGCCGTCGTCGACGACCTCCTGGCCATCGCCATCATCGCGATCTTCTACACCAGCGATCTCCACCCCGAGCCGTTCCTGCTGGCCCTGCTCCCGCTGGGCCTCTACACGTTCCTGGCGCACAAATACCGGCGGTTCTTCGGCACGCACGCAGCCGCAGCCTGGGTGATCCTGCTGCCGCTCGGCTTCGCGACGTGGGCCCTCGTGCACGCATCAGGCATCCACGCCACCGTGGCCGGGGTCCTCCTCGGATTTGCCATTCCCGTCAAACGTTCGAAGGCCAGCGGCGGCCCTGAAGCCGGCCCGGGCCTGGCGGAGATTTTCGAACACCGGTTCCGCCCCATCTCGGCCGGGATCGCCGTCCCGGTCTTCGCGTTCTTTTCCGCCGGGGTGGCCATAGGCGGCTGGCAGGGCCTCGGCGCCGCCCTGACGGACCCCGTGGCGGTGGGCATCATCGTGGCGCTGGTTGCCGGAAAGCCGGCGGGGATCCTCGGCACCACATGGCTCATCACCAAAGTCACGCGGGCCCGCCTGGACGCGTCCTTCAAGTGGATCGACGTCTTCGGCCTCGCCATCCTCGCCGGCATCGGTTTCACGGTCTCGCTGCTGCTTGCCGAGTTGAGCTTCGGCCAGGGCACTGCGCACGAAGACCACGCGAAGGTAGGGATCCTCGCGGCCTCACTGCTCGCCGCGCTCCTCGCCACCACGGTGCTCCGCACACGCAACCACCAGTACCGGCGTGCGGAGGAGGCGGAACAGGTTGACTCGGACCACGACGGCATCCCGGACGTCTACCAGCAGGACCGCCCCGCAGGCTAGGTTGGCAGGCCAGGCCGACGGGCTATATTTGGGGTGTGGCGGGAGGGGCCGTCCGGAGGGTCAATGATACCCCAAGGGGTATCATGATTGAGCTGGAATACGCGCGCCGGGCCGTCCGGCGCCCGCGAAAGGAACAGGCATGAAGAGCATTTCCGTCAAGGACCTGGCCGCCCTGGGCGACGCCACCGAAATCGTCGATGTCCGCGAGGAAGACGAATACGTCGCCGTCCGCGTTCCCGGCGCCCGGAGCATCCCGCTCTCACGGTTCGTCCAGTCCCTCGCCGAGGTCCCGGCCAGCGGCACCGTCTACGTCATGTGCGCCGCCGGGGGCCGCAGTGCCCAGGCCGCCACCTACCTGGAGGACCAGGGATACGACGCCGTCAACGTCACCGGCGGGATCATGAAGTGGCAGGACGAGGGACACCCCGTCAACCGGGGCTGACCTTCACGGGGCTGACCGCACCGGAGGGACCATGGAAGTCATCGTCATCGAGACCCCGCAGCTCGGGGACCGCAGCTACCTGGTCCACGACGGCTCGGTGGCGCTGGCGATCGACCCGCAGCGCGACACGGACCGCATCGAGGCGGCCGCCCGTGACGCCGGGGTAGCCATCACGCACGTGGCCGAAACGCACATGCACAATGACTACATCACCGGCGGGCTGATCCTGGCCCGCGCCCACGGCGCCAGCTATCTCGTCAACGCCGCCGACGCCGTCGGGTTCGAGCGCACTCCCATCACGGACGGCCAAACAGTCCGCGTGGGCTCGCTTACCGTCAAGGCGGTCGCCACGCCCGGCCACACGCATACCCACCTGTCGTTCATCGTGGACGACGGCGGGAAGCAGGCTGTCTTCTCGGGCGGCAGCCTCCTGTATGGCTCGGTGGGCCGCACGGACCTTGTCGCCGAGGCGGACACGGTTGGCTTGACCCACGACCAGTACGCTTCGGTCCGTCGCCTCGCCGCCGAGGCCGGCCCTGACGCGGCGCTGTTCCCGACCCACGGATTCGGCTCGTTCTGCTCCTCCGGACCCGCCAGCGGTGCCCGGTCCTCCACCATCGGCGAGCAGCTTGCCGCCAACCACGCCCTAACGGACCCCGATGAGGACCACTTCGTCCGCCAACTCATCGCCAACCTCACGGACCACCCCTCCTACTACGCGCACATGAGTCCGGCCAATGTCCGGGGCCCGGGCCCTGCCGAGCTGGCCGTTCCGGCATCGCTCGATGCCGCCGAACTCACCCGGCGCCTGGCCGGCGGCGAGTGGGTGGTGGACCTGCGCCGGCGCGTGGCGTTCGCCAACAGCCACCTCAAGGGCAGCGTCAGTTTTGAGTATGGCGCCGGCTCCAGTTTCACCACCTATCTCGGCTGGGTGCTGCCGTGGCGCGAACCGCTGACCCTGGTGGGCTCGCGGGAAGACGTTGAGAACGCCATCCGCGACCTCTCCCGGATCGGCATCGAATCCCCCGACGCCGCGCTCGGTTCCGAGCCGCACGCCCTCGCCCCGCAGGCCGGGCTCGCCTCCTACCCGCGCGTGGGCTGGGACGGCGTGCTCGCCGGCCGGGCGCCTGAGGACACCGTCCTGGACGTGCGCCGGGCCGACGAATTCGCCGCCGCCCGTGTGGTGGGCGCGGTCAACGTGCCGCTGCACGAGCTGTTGCTGCGCCTCGGGGACATTCCCGCCGGGAAACTCTGGGTGCACTGCGGTTCCGGGTACCGTGCCGGGGTCGCCGCCAGCCTCCTGCAGCGGGCAGGCCGGGACGTGGTCCACATCGATGCCAGGTTTGCCCACGCCGCGTCCGCGGGGATCGTGCTGGACACCACCGCGGCCTGAGCGCCTGCGGCCCGGGAGCGCCGGCAGTGACGCCGGCACGGCGGAAACGGGAGGCGGGCGCAACACACGGCACCGGAGGGCATTCTCTGGCAGAGTATGGTCATGCTCACAGTTATTGGCGAGGGGCTGGTTGATGTAGTCCAGCGGTCCTCCGGCGTCCAGGCCCATGTCGGCGGCAGCCCCCTCAACGTGGCCGTGGGGCTGGCGCGGCTGGACCATCCGGTCCAGTTCATCGGCCGCTACGGCCGCGATGCGTATGGTGAGGCCCTCGCCGCGCACCTGAAGTCGAGTTCCGTGCTGCTCCCGGTGGGACCCGATGAGCTGCCCACCAGTGTGGCCGCCGCCCTGATCGACGACGCCGGCGCCGCCACGTACACGTTCGACCTCGCCTGGGAGCTTCCCGGCGTCGCGGCGCGCCTGCCGTTCCTGCTCCAGGGAACCACACTGCTGCATACCGGTTCGATCGCCACCATGCTGGCGCCGGGCGCCGCCGATGTGTTTGCCGCCGTCGAGCGCGCCCACCCGTCCGCCACCATCAGCTTCGACCCCAATTGCCGTCCCAGCATCATCCCGGACGTGGACTACGCCCGCGGGCAGGCCGAAAAGTTCGTGCGCCTCGCCGACGTTGTGAAGGCCTCCGACGAGGACCTCGAATGGCTCTACCCGGGCGTGGACCCGCTGGACTCGGCCCGCCGCTGGCAGGCGATAGGCGGCTCCGAAGGGCCGGCAATGGTGGTGGTGACCCGCGGCAGCAAGGGGCCCTGGGGTATCAACGCCGCAGGTGAGGCGCAGTTCCCCGCCCCCGAGATCAACGTTGCGGACACAGTCGGCGCCGGCGACTCCTTCATGGCCGCGCTCCTGTCCGGCGTGGTGGATCTGGGCCTGGACGGGGCACAAAACCGCAAGGGCCTGCGCGAACTCTCCGCCGAAAGCCTCCGCGATGTCCTCGCCCATGCCTCCCGGGCAGCGGCGGTCACCGTGTCCCGCGCCGGCGCGAACCCGCCCACGCGCGCGGAGCTGGCACGGATGGAAATGGGGGCCCAGCCCCTGCAGTGAGTGAAAGGCAGCCATGACACGCCACGATGTTCCGGTGTTCCCCGTCCGCAGTGAATCCTTCGCGGAGGGCCAGACGCTCCCGGCTGCCCAGCGCAGCGGCAAAATGCGCGCCGGCGGCCGGGACGAATCCCCGCAGCTGAGCTGGAGCGGCGCCCCGGCCGGCACCAAGGGCTACGCGGTGACGATGTTCGACCCCGACGCCCCGGGGCGCGGCGGCTTCTGGCACTGGGCCGTGCTGGACGTCCCCGCCGACGTCACCTCGTTGCCGGCAGGAGCGGGCGCAGAGGGCGGCAGGCTCCTTCCCCCGGGCGCCATCCAGTTGAAGAACGACGGCGGGTTCCACGGCTATCTGGGCGCCGCGCCGCCTCCCGGACACGGGCCGCACCGGTATGTCATCACCGTCCACGCGCTCGACATCGCACCTTCCGGACTCAACGAGCACACCGCTCCGGGCAGCCTGGAAGCGAAGCTGTCGCAGCACACCCTGGGCCGCGGCACGCTCACCGGCATCTTCGAACGCCACTGAGCCCGCCGCCGCCCGCTGCCGCCCCTCGCCCCTGCCGCCGAGCTCGCCGGAACCTCCCCAGTTCGCCGTGATTGTCCGGCGAACCCGACGCCGTCCGGCGAACTCGGCGAATGCCTCCGCGAGGGCCTGCCGCCCCGGCGCACGTAGACTGGCACTATGCGGCTGGTAGCAAGTGACATTGACGGAACGATCCTCGGCCATGACGGCAAAATCAGCGACCGGACCGTCCGCGCGTTCCACGCCTGCCGCGACGCCGGGCTGGAACTGGTGTTCGTCACCGGACGGCCGCCGCGCTGGCTCCACCCCCTGCAGGACCAGCTGGGGCATACCGGAACGGTCATCTGCTCCAACGGCGCGGTCGTGTGGGACCTCGAGGCGGACCGCCTGCTCTCGGCGCGGACACTGGACCTCGACGCCATGTTCGAGGTCCGCCGCATCATCAAGCGCTTGCGTCCGTCGGCGCTGTTTGCCGCCGAAACCCTGACGGGCTTCCATCTGGAACCGGGCTTTATCGAAAACGGCTCGAGCGAACTGCTCGGGGAATTCACCCCGGCCCCGCTGCACACCACCCTCACCGAGGGGGACGCCGTGGCGAAGTTCCTGGCCATTGTCCGGGAGGGCACCGCCGACGAGTTCCTGGCCGAGGTGACGCCCGCCGTCGCCCATCTGGCCGCCGCGACGCACTCGGCGCCGAACATGGCCCTCCTCGAGCTGTCTCTGCCAGGCGTGAACAAGGCCGTGGCCCTGGCTGAATATGCGTCGTCCCTCGGCATCGGCGCCGCGGACGTGGTGGCTTTCGGGGACATGCCCAACGACATCGAGATGCTTCGCTGGGCCGGGCACGGCTACGCGATGGCCAGCGGCCACCCGGAAGCGATCCGGGCCGCCGGCCGGCAGGCCCCGCACTTCGACGACGACGGTGTCGCCCAGATCCTCGAGTCAAAGCTCGCCGAACTCGGCGTCCGGCTGCCCTAAAACCCCGGCCCCGGCCCASGTCCCCGCACCCGCGGCCCGGTTCACGCGCCCGCCCACGTCCCCGCACCCGCGGCCCGGTTCACGCGCCCGCCCACGTCCCCGCACCGGTCGCCCGGTTCCCGGCGGACACCGGATTCCCAGCTCGCTGTCAACTGGCGTTCACCTTGGCCTCCTAGGCTGAAAGCTCGCGACGAAACGTTTGACCGAGAATGGGGACATCATGGCCAGGCACCGCATCAACAACACGGACGAACAACCCCTGCACCCGGTGGAACCGGACCGGCACTGGCGGCAGCTGCGCCAGGGCGACCGCGTCAGCGTCCGGCTCGCCCCGGGCGTTGAGGCCGGTGGGCTTGTGGACGCCGTGACGGCGGACCACAGCGTGGTCTGGGTCGACCTCGACGGCGGCCGCGGCCGCACGCTGCTGCACTGCAGCGACGGCGTCGAAATCCGCCAGCAGGCTGCTGACACCCCGTCCCGCTGAGGCCGCTGACCCGGCCCCGCTGACCTGGCACCGATGGGCCCGAGCCGCCAGTGCCGGGCCGCAAGCCCCGGTCGAACCCCGGTCCCGGCAGACCAAGGTACGCTTCAGGAGTGACTGACCTGCACCCCTACTTTGCCCCTCGCGGGGATCGCGACGGCGGCCCCGCGGGCGCCGCCACCCCGGCCCCGGGCGGTTCCCGGGCGCCGCTGGCGCTGGCCCACCGGGGCTTTTCGCTGGACGGGCTGGAGAACTCGATGGCCGCGTTCCGAGCTGCCGTCGACCTCGGGTTCCGGTATCTGGAGACGGACGTGCACACCACGGCCGACGGCGTGTTGGTGCTCTTCCACGACAAGACCCTGGACCGGATCACGGAGGGCCGGGGCCAAATCGCGGACCTTCCGGCCTCAACCGTGGCCCGGGCCAGGATCGGCAGGACCGAACCGATCCCGCGGTTCGATGAGTTGATCGCTGCCTTCCCGGACGTCCGGCTCAATATTGACGTCAAGGACTGGAACTCAGTGGGCACCCTGGCCTCGGCGATCGAACGCCACGGACTGCACGACCGCGTGCTGGTGGCCAGTTTCTCGGACCGGCGGCGCCGGGCAGTGCTGAAGCAGCTGAGCCGTCCCGCCGCGAGCTCGGCCGGCATCGTGTCCAACGCCGTGTTCGTCCTGCTGGGCCCCGTGCTGCCGACGCCGTTGATGTCTGCCGTGGTGCGCCGGTCACTGCGCGGAGTCCACGCCCTGCAGGTTCCCGTCCGCTACGGTGCCGTGCCGGTGGTGACGCCGGGCTTTATCCGGCGGGCACACCGGCACGGGCTGCAGGTCCATGTGTGGACAGTCAACGAGCCCGCGGAAATGCACCGGCTGCTCGACCTTGGCGTCGACGGGATTGTCACGGACCGCGCGGACCTGCTCAAGTCGGTCCTCCAGGAGCGCGGAACCTGGTCCTGAAGGATCGCTCCGCTCAGGCGGAAAGTTCCATCATGAGTGGCGGCAATTCGTCGGTTAGCTCCCGGGCGAGATAGCCCAGCCCGCCCAGCCGGCTGGCAAGGCGGTCTCCGGCCGCAGCATGCAGATGCGTTCCCCAGCAGGCGGCCTGCGCATTGCCCGTTCCCCTGGCGCGGAGGCCGGTGATGGCGCCGGAGAGGACATCCCCGCTGCCCGAGGTGCCCAGCCCGCTGTGCCCTGTGGTGATTTCCCAGAGGCCGGCCCCGGACGCGGCAGCCCTGCTGCTGCGGGGTTCTGCGATGGCCCCCTGACACGTGACCACGGCCCGGTATTTGTCGGCCACCTCAGGGAGCTGGCGGTGCAGGTCCTCGACCTCCCGCCCGAGCAGGATGCCCGCCTCCGTGATGTTCGGGGTCAGGATCAGCCGGCCGGCCCACGGCGCCAGTTCGGCTTCGAGTTCCGGGACGCTGGCCAGGGCAAAAGCATCCAGGACAATGCACGGCGGGCTGCCCGGGGTGGCTTGGAGGAGTTCGCGCAGCAGCGCCGTGGTCTGGTCCTTGTCGTCCAGGCCCGGCCCCACCAGGACGGCGTCGGCGGTTTCCAGCTCGGCGGCCAGGGACCCGGCGGCGGAACCGACCACGGTCCCGGCCGTCGTTTCCGGCAGGCCAAGGACACCGGCTTCGGGCAGGGCGATGGCGAGCGGCACCGCCACGGACTCCGCCACGGCCAGGGTCAGCCGGCCCGCGCCCGCGCGGAGGGCGGCGACGCCGGCGAGCAAGGCCGCTCCGGGCGTCTTGCGCGCACCGCCGATCACCAGCACGGAGCCCCGGTCATCCTTTCCGGAGCCGCCGTCAGGGAGCGGCCAGGCGCGCAACAAAGCGGGGGTGACGGCCTCGGCCCGGGGGCGGCGTTTCGCCTGCCGGGAGTTAGCGGGGGTGGACATCGGCGTCTCCCGAGTGCTGGGTTACCGGGACACCTTCGCTCGTGAGGTGGTCGGCCATATTGAACGCCTCCAGCTGCCATTCCCCCCGGCCGCCGGGCCGGACGAAGCGGCTGACGGAGGCGTTGAGGATGGTGGACGCGGCCGCGATGTCCAGCAGCTGCTCCTCCGAGAGCCCCTCCAGGATGTAGCGGATGAGCAAGATCACGGCGTCGTGGCAGACCAGCAGGACGCCCCCGCCCGGGTGCCTGTTGTCGAGGTCGGCGAGCAGCGAGCGAAGCCGCAGCACGACGTCCGCCCAGGACTCGCCGCCCGGGGGCCGGTAGTAGAACTTGCCGAGCCACCGCCGCCGGCCGGCCTCCTCCGGGAGGCGGGCTTCCACCCCGGCCGAAGTGAGCATGTCCAGGATGCCGAGCTCACGGTCGCGCAGCCGCTCATCGATCAGGACAGATGTTTGCCAGCCGCCGGTCTGGACGGCGAGTTCCGCAGTCTGGCGTGCGCGCAGGTAGGGCGAGGACCAGACTGGCGTGCGCCGGCCGTCCGGGTAGCCCGCGAGGAGCCTGCCCAGGGCCAGCGCCTGCTCCCGTCCCGTGTCCGACAATCCGACATCCGCATCCCGGGCCGGGACATCAATGACATGCGCGCCGGCCTGCTGAGCCAGCGTGGCGGCAACGTTGCCCTGGCTTTCACCGTGCCGCACCAGCAGTAACTCGGTCACGCCCGGAACGCCGTGTCCGTAGTGGCTCACCGATCCCCCTATCCGTTGCTTTCCAACGTTGTCCTCTGCCGGGGCTGGCCCGGGCTGGAATATGTGTGGCAGACAGGTTACTCCCAGTGGCACGGATTTGTCCCTGCGCCGGCGATGGGGCAGCATCGGGGGCCGCCGGGCTGGCAGGATAGAGCCATGCGCATCCTCATCGCCCCGGACAAGTTCAAGGGCTCCCTCACCGCCGTCGAAGCCGCCGCGGCCATTGCCGAAGGCGCCCTGCGCGTCTACCCCGAGGCCGACGCCATCCAGTTTCCGGTGGCCGACGGCGGCGAAGGGACCCTCGAGGCGGCTGTCGCGGCCGGCTACGAGGAACGGCTCAACGCGGTTGTCGGCCCGATCCTGGCCCCGATCGGTGCCGCGTGGGCCATCCGGGCGGATGCTTTCGGCGGGGCCACCGCGGTGATTGAAACGGCGCAGGCCTCAGGGCTGGCGCACATGGAGCCCACACCGGCCAACGCGCTGCGCGCCCACAGCTATGGCTGCGGCCAGCTGATCGCCGCCGCACTGGACGCCGGTGCCACGGAAATCGTGCTGGGCGTGGGCGGTTCGGCCATGAGCGACGGCGGCAGCGGGGCCCTCCGCGCCCTCGGACTCAAGCCGTTGGACGCCGCCGGCAACGTGGTGCCCCTCGGCGGCGGGTCGCTTGCCGACGTCGCGTCCGTGGACATCAGCGGCCTGGACCCGCGGCTGGCCGGGGTGAAGTTCAGGATCGCCGTCGACGTCCAAAACCCGCTGTTCGGCAGCGACGGCGCGGCACACGTGTTCGGCCCGCAAAAAGGCGCCGACGCCGATGCGGTGGAGCTGCTCGACGCCGGCCTGCGCAACTGGGCCTCGGTCCTGCGCCAGAGGACCGGCCGGGACGTCAACGTGCCCGGCGCCGGAGCGGCCGGCGGGTTTCCGGCGTCGTTCCTGGCCTTCAGCACGGCCGCCCTGGAAGGCGGCTTCGAGCTGGTGGCCGGCCTCACCGGGCTGGACGCGAAACTCGCGGTGGCTGATTTGGTCATCACCGGAGAAGGCTCCATGGACAGCCAATCGCTGACAGGCAAGGCGCCGATCGCCCTCGCCGATGCCGCCCAGGCCCTTGGCATTCCGGTGGTCGTGGTGGCCGGCCGGATCCTCGTCACCCCGGAGGACCTTGCCCGTCACGGCGTGGTGGCCGCGGCGCAGCTGCTGGACGTCGCCGGCAGCCCCCAGGACGCAGTAGCAAACGCCGCAAAGTACCTTACCTGGGTCACCAGCCAGGTCCTCGAAGGCGCCTGACGCCCCTGATGGCCGGCCGTGCCGGCCGGCTTGCCGCCTAGGCGCCGGTCTCGTAGTGCGGTTCGGCCACGGGTTTGGACTCGGGGGAGCCCTTCTCGCGCAGGTAGACCGAGGCGCCCACCAGGACCGCCACGGCGAGGAACTCGCTTTGCCAGTTCTGGAAGGACTCGAACCAGAATCGGCTCGTCGCCAGATAGCCCAGCACAGTCACGGTGGGCTGTCCGTGCGCCTCCTGGTCACTGTTGTAGTCCTCCGCGCCGCCAACCGCGTGCAGGGCGATCGACGCCAGGAACAGCAGGAGGAACATGATCGAAAGCGAGTGTTCGTAGAGCTTGAGGACCCAGCCGCCGTGCCGCACCGGCCACGGCGTGGACTCTTTGAGCTTTGCCTGCCGGGGGTCCTCGTCCTGCGGGGAGGTCCGGCCCATCGGCTTGGACTCTGAGGACCCCTTCTGGAACAGGAAGACGGTGAGGATGACGTACATGCCCATCTGCAGGAATTCCGACTCCCAGTTCTCGAACGTCGCCTCGAGGAAGTTCCCGGTGCCAAGGTACTGCAGGACGGTCACGGCAGGTTCGCCGTGGGCCAGCTGCTCGTCGCTGTAGGTGCTTGCCCCGCTCAGGACCATGCCGCCGAAAAACACGACGAACAGCCCGATATTGGCTAGAAGCAGTCCATGTTCCTTGACCCACTTGCCCATGGTTCCCGTGCCTGCGGTGTGGCGCTCATGTGAAACGTTTGTCATAGCGACTCCTCTTGGCGGGCCCGTCGACGGATCCAGGCAGGGACAAGTACCAGCAGCAGCACCAGCACGGCGAGCAGCCCGACGCCGGCGATCAGGCCCGCCGTCCGGCCTACGGTGACATCGAAGATGAGTGAGGTGGTGCCCACGCTAAGCAGCCCCACCCCGGTCAAAGAAAACCTGACGATGATGTCCGCGCTGCTCACGAGGGCCTGCTTCAGCCCTTGCCGGAACAGCCGGCGGTGCACGCTCACGGGCAGCAGGATCGTGGCCGTGGTCAGGGCGGCCAGGACGACGTTGGCGAGATACAGGCGGGTCTGGTAGTCATCGAGCGTCTCGAAGCGCGACTGGAACGGCAGCGTCAGGAGGAAGCCGGCGAGAATCTGGACGCCGGTCTGCAGTACGCGCAGTTCCTGCAGCAGTTCGACCCAGTTGCGGTCCATCCGCTCCGCAAGGGACTCGTCCCTGCCGTCGTTCTTCGGCGCTACTGGGCCAGTCATCGGTACTCCTCCGCAAAATCCTGAAACCAAGGAAACCGCCACAACATGCGGCCCCACCCTCAACCTAGGCTTGAGAGTTGCCAAAAACAAGTTGGTACTAAGCTTGCTGACGATATTGTGGTTAGGGTAGAAACTGATTACTTCGCCGGGATGGATTCAGCGGGCCCCCGCCACACGGGACCGATGAACATCCCTGGAAACCGACACGTTGTTAGGTGGACTATGAGCGACTCAAGCGAACGGCAGGACCAGCCCAAGCAGCCCGAACAGCCCCGCGATCCGCGCGCCGGCTACCATTCCGGCCCGTTCCCGGAACAGGTCCAGAAGCAGCCCGGCCTCACCGCGCCTATGGAGCCCAAGCCGGACCACGGCGAGGAAAGCTACCGCGGCAGCGGTGCCCTGAGCGGCAAGGCCGCCCTGATCACGGGCGGCGACTCCGGGATCGGCAGGGCGGTGGCGATCGCCTTCGCACGTGAGGGGGCCGACGTCGCCATCTCCTACCTGCCGGATGAAGAAGACGACGCGCAGGACACCGCCGAGTGGATCCGAAAGGCCGGCCGCAAGGCCCTGCTGCTCCCCGGCGACGGCCGCAGCGAGGACTTCGCGGCGGACATCGTGAAGGCGACGCTGGCCGAATTCGGGCGCCTCGACGTCCTGGTGCTCAATGCGGCCTACCAGAAGAACCGCGAGAGCTTCGAATCACTGCCCACCGAAGAGTTTGATCGAGTTTTCAAAACCAATCTGTACTCCCTGCTCTGGACGGCTCGTGCCGCGGTCCCGCATCTGGAAGCGGGTGCGTCGATCATCACCACTGCGTCAATCCAGGCCTTCAACCCGTCCCCGGAACTCATTGACTACGCCATGACCAAGGCGGCCCAGGTGGCCTTCACCAAAGCCCTGGCCCAGGAGCTCGGACCCAAGGGCATCAGGGTCAACGCCGTGGCCCCGGGTCCCATCTGGACACCGCTGATTCCGGCCACCGAATGGCCCGACAAGCTCCCGTCCTTCGGCCAGGACACGCCCCTGCAGCGGGCGGGGCAGCCGGCGGAGCTCGCGGCCGCCTATGTCCTTCTCGCCTCCGACCACGGTTCCTACATTTCCGGAGCCGTGCTTCCGGTCACCGGAGGCAAAGGCCTCTGAACCCGCTCCGGACCCGTCCACTGCCAGCTAGTCCCATTTCCAGCACCAGTTTCCAGTACCAGGAGGAATGACATGACTGAAAACCAGCAGGATCCCAAGACCGTCACCGAGGAAGCGGGCGGCTACGGCACACCGACCGCCGAGCAGGAGATGGGCGGCGATGGGAAGAAATTCGCCCAGCCCCGCGAGGAGGAGGCCTTCGACGCCGCCGGGCTGAACCAGGACAGCCCCGACGGCGAGACGTATCCGGCCGGCGCGCCGGACCTGAGCCAGTTCGGTGCAGAAGATCAAGACAGTGCAGGAGAACCCGGAGCAGGTCGCTTCGGAGGAGCGGAGGAACAAATGAGTTCAGAAAACGCCAGCGCAACCCCCGGCTTCGACCCGGACGCCTCGGAGAATTCCGAGGCGGCAGTGCCGTCGTCGGAAGCGGAGATGGACGGGGCCAACACGGAAGAGCCCGACGCCGGGCGGCCCTTCTCCTCTGAGTCCGGACAGGACGCGGCGGGGCTGCCGGACGGCTCCGGGACGGACCTGCCGGAGAACAAGTCGCCGAAGGACCGCGACGATGACAAGGACGCCTTCGACGCCGGCTAGTCCCAGGCCCGCCGCTGCCGGCGCTGCCGGCGCTGCCGGCCGTGACAGCGAAAAGGCCGGACTCCTGCCCGTGGGCGGAGTCCGGCCTTTCTCGTCGGCGGGATTGCCCGCCCGCCGCTCGCTTCCGGGCGGCGTTCTTTAGCGGCGCTTCTTGGGGGAGCGCTTGACCGCTGCCTTGACCGCGGCCGTCGAAGCTGCGGCCGGCGCGGGATCTTCGGTTTCCGGTTCGGCCACCGTGCCGCGCACCTTCGCGATCGCCTTCATGCCGTGGTAGATCACCAGGGCCGCGGCCGAGCCGAGCGCAATCCCGGTGAACTTCAAGTCGCCGATGGTCCAGGTGTAGTCGGCAATCCCGACAATAAGGGCGACGGCGGCCGTGGTCAGGTTGATCGAGTTGGAGAAGTTCACCTTGTTCTGGACCCAGATTTTCACGCCCAGCACGCCGATCATGCCGTACAGCATCGTGGCCGCACCGCCCAGGACGCCGGCGGGGACCGTGGCGATAAGCTCGCCAAACTTCGGCGAGAAGCTCAGGATTACTGCGAAGCCGCCGGCTACCCAGTACGCCGCCGTCGAATACACCTTGGTGGCGGCCATGACGCCGATGTTCTCGGCGTAGGTGGTCGTCCCGGACCCGCCGCCAAGACCGGCAAGTACGGTGGCGGCGCCGTCGGCCAGCAGCGCGCGGCCGGAGACGCCGTCGAGGTTCTGCCCCGTCATGGCGGACACGGATTTCACGTGGCCGATGTTCTCTGCCACCAGCACCAGAACGACCGGCACGAAGAGGCCCACGACGCCGAGGTGGAATTCGGGGGTCTGGAAATGCGGCAGGCCCACCCACCCAGCACTGTCCACCTTGGAGAAGTCCACCTCGCCCCGGATCATCGCAACAAGGTAGCCCACCAGGACACCCACCAGGATGCTCAGCCGGCCCAGCATGCCGCGGAACAGCACGCTGACCACGATGATGACGGCCAGGGTGATGAAGGCGGTCACGGGGGCCTGGTCGAAGTTGGCCTTCGCCGCGGGTGCCAGGTTCAGGCCGATCAGCGCCACGATCGCGCCGGTCACGATCGGCGGCATGACCCGGTTGATCCAGCCGGCGCCGAACTTCTGCACCACGGCGCCGACGACGGCGAGGGTCGCGCCTGCCAGGACCACGCCGCCGAGTGCCCCGGGGACGCCGAACTGCTGCTGGGAAGCCATGATCGGCGCGATGAACGCGAAGCTGGAACCGAGGTAGCTGGGCACCCGCCCCTGCGTGATGACCAGGAACAGGAGCGTGCCAATGCCGGAGAAGAACAGGGTGGTGGCTGGCGGCATGCCCGTGATGATCGGGACCAGGAAGGTGGCACCGAACATGGCCACAACATGCTGCATCCCGATCCCCACCGTCAGGGGCCAGGTGAGCCGCTCATCCGGCCTGACGACCTCACCGGGGCGGACGGACTTGCCGTTGCCGTGGAGCTTCCATTTGGTGCCGAGCATGCTCATGCCGGGAGCCTTTCAGAGAATGTGGGGCGGGCGGGAAGGAATCTTCCCGAGCAACTTTACCGCGCGGCATTTCCCGGCCGTCCCGTCGGGCCGTCGTGCTGCGTGAGGGCCGGTGTGCCCGAGGTCACAGGGCGCAGCGGGAAGCAGGCGCCGTCCGTTGAAGTTGCAACTATTGATAGCAGGAGACGCCGGCCGCCCAAGAGTGCGCCGGCCCAGCGAAAGGGATGCCCATGACACTCGCCCACGATGAAGCAGTAATCGAGGCAGCCGCCGTCGACGCCATCTTTGCCGAAGCCCGCACGGCGAACGCCTTCACCGGCGACGTCACCGACGAGCAGGCCCGCGCGATTTACGAACTGACGAAGTTCGGCCCCACGGCGTTCAACTCCCAGCCGCTGCGCGTTACGTACGTGCGCTCCGACGAAGCCCGCGCCACGCTTGTTGATGCGCTGGCCGCCGGAAACCGCGCCAAGACGGCATCAGCGCCGCTCGTCGCGGTCCTGAGCTACGACACCGCCTGGCAGGACCAGTGGGACGCGTTCCTTCCCGGCTACAACGCACCCAAGGCCATGTATGACGCCGCGCCGGAACTCGCAGCGGCCACGGGCAACAACAACGCCCACCTGCAGGCCGGCTACTTCATCCTCGCGGTCCGCACCCTGGGCCTCGCGGCAGGTCCCATGACCGGTGCCGACTTCGCCAAGATCGACGCCGCGTTCTTCCCCGACGGGAGCCAGAAGAGCTTCCTGGTGGTCAACATCGGCCAGCCCGGGGCAGACGCCTGGGGCGAAGCGAAGCCGAAATTCGCCTACGAGGACGTCGTCCGCACCCTCTGACAGCCCCCGGCGCCGTTCTCCGGCACTGTCCTTCCGCGGAGGTGCCTGCGGCACTGTCTTCCCGCGGAGGTGCCTCCGGCACCATGGGGGACAGGCCGGAGGCACTCGGGATGCGATTCTGCGGTTCAGCGCAAGGCCCACATCCAGGGCCACTTCCCATTTTAGTCCGCGCCGTCGCCGCCGGCACTGTGAGTTTGCGGAGCCCGCCCGGCCCCGGAGGCGCCGCGGCGTGGCACACTTTTTCTCATGCGGAACCTGATCGCGGTGGCCTTCGTGGAACCGGTAGCCGAGGGGCTCGAGTTTCCCCGGGATGATTGGCCGCTGCACCTCACCCTGGTCAAATTCGACGTGGTCAAGGCCGGCGTCGTGCAGTCCGACGTCGTCGAACCCGGCCAGGAAACCCGCGCGGAACCCGCGCCGGGCACGCCGCCGGCCGCGGGCGATCCGCTCGCCGGCCACATCGCCGCCCTCATGGCGGACCCGGTGGCCGCTGCCCTGGGCTGCCGGATCAGCGTGGGCGGCGAAGCCGGGTTCGGGCGCGCAGGGTCAATCCCGGTCAACCTGATTGAACCCAACGACGAGCTGCAGGTCCTCCACAACGAGCTGGTCCGGATCGTGGATCAGCTGCCCGGCCGGATCTCCACGCCTGCCTTCACCCTGGAGGGGTACCGGCCGCACGTCTCGCACCACGGCGACAAACGGCTCCGGCAGGGCGACACGTTCGCGCTTGACCGAATAGCGCTCGTGGACATGGCGCCTGACGGCGGGCACGCCACGCGCCGGATCCTGAAGTTGTGGACTGTCGGCCAGGCGTAGGCGCCAGAACGGCGTCTGGGGAGGGCGCGACGTCATATCCGCGACGCCGGCGCTGGATTCCTGCGGACCGGGTGCCATACTTGGGTCAACTTCGGCAGCTATTCGACGGTAATTCGAAGACGAAGTGAGTATTTCGGGCAAGTCACAGCGGACCGGGGGGACCACTAAATGATGCTTGACGCCGCGACACTGCGGGTTGCCTTGGCGCTTGTCGACCTCACACTGCTCATGCTTTTCTACTTCATTACGTTCCGGCGTACCCGGTCGCACTACAGCGGCTGGTGGTGCGTGGCGCTCCTGCTGTTCCTGGTCGGCAACGCCGCGTACCTGCTGGAGGGTACAACGCAGCAGGGGTGGGCCATCCCTGCCGGCAACGTCCTGCTGGTCGCCGGTGCCGCCAGCATCTGGGCCGGCGGTCGATCCCTCCGCGCCCCCTCCCTCCGGCCTTGGCAGCTCGCGGCCGGTCCTGCCGCGACCGCCGTCGCTTCCTTCCTCGGCCACCCGGCCACCAACGTCTGGGCGGGAGGCCCGGTGTACCTGGGATTCATGGCCGTGTTGATCGGCCTGGCATCCCGGGAGCTGTTCCTGCTCGAGCGCGACTATTCGCGCGTCCACCGTCCCCTCGCCGTGGGCGCCGGCATCCTGGCCGTGTTCTACCTGGGCCGCCTCGTCGCTTTCCTGGCGAACGGACCGGACGGTGCCGTCTTCACGTCGGTGTTCGGCTCCGTCCCGATGACGGTCTTCTCGACGATCACGCTCGTGGTTGCTTCCTTCACCATGGCCGAGCTGAGCTACGAACAGCAGACCCAGGACCTCCGGGCACGGGCCACCGTGGACGGCCTCACGGGCCTGCTCAACCGTTCTGCGTTCCTGGACCTCGCCGAAAACGAACTGCGCCGTTTGCGCCGGACCGGCACCACGGCATCGATCATCCTCGCGGACTTGGACCACTTCAAGGCCATCAACGATCAGTTCGGCCACTCGGCCGGGGACTCCGCGCTGCAGGCCTTTGCCAGGGCCTGCTCCGGCACCGTCCGCTCCACCGACCTCGTGGGCCGTTACGGCGGCGAGGAATTCATCCTCCTGCTGCCTGGCGTCACGCCGGACAGGGCACGGGAAATCGCTGCCGACATCAGCGTCCGGCTCCATCAATTCGGGTCCGCAGTCATTCCCCGGCTGCCCACCGTGAGCTACGGCATCGCGTCCACCGGCGCCGGAGCGGGCAGCCTCGACGCCGCAGTGATCTCGGCCGACGCGGCCCTCTACCAGGCAAAGACGCTTGGCAGGGACCGCGCCGAGTTGGCCACCGGCGGCTGAACTACGAGATAACCCCGTCCACCAGCGCCTTCGCCTCGGCCTGGACCTGCTTGAGGTGCTCGGCACCCTTGAAGGACTCGGCGTAGATCTTGTAGACATCTTCCGTGCCGGAGGGCCGGGCTGCGAACCAGGCGTTTTCGGTAACGACCTTGAGGCCGCCAATCGCGGCCCCATTGCCCGGCGCCTCGGTCAGTTTGGCCGTGATCGTTTCGCCGGCCAGTTCGGTCGCGGTAACGTCCGACGGCGAGAGCTTGCCCAGCGCCGCCTTCTGCTCCCGGGTGGCGGCCGCGTCGATCCGGGCGTAGACGGGGTCGCCGAACTGGTCGGTGAGGCCCTTGTACAGCTGCGACGGTGATTTGCCCGTCACCGCCGTGATCTCCGAGGCCAGCAGGGCCAGCAGGATGCCATCCTTGTCGGTGGTCCAGACGCTCCCGTCCATCTTGTTAAAGGAGGCGCCGGCGGATTCCTCGCCGCCGAAGGCGCCCTCTCCGGACAGCAGCCCGGGGACGAACCACTTGAAGCCCACGGGCACTTCGACAAGTTTGCGGCCCAGGCTCTCGGCCACGCGGTCGATGATGGATGAGGAAACCAGGGTCTTGCCGATCACGGACTGCGGGTTCCAGCCGGTCCGGTGCCGGTACAGATAATCGATGGCGACGGCGAGGTAGTGGTTCGGGTTCATCAGCCCGCCGTCCGGGGTGACGATTCCGTGGCGGTCGGCGTCGGCGTCGTTGCCGGTGGCGACGTCGAACTTGGCGCCGTCGGACATGCGGTTGATCAGGGACGCCATCGCCGACGGCGAGGAGCAATCCATCCGGATCTTCTCGTCCCAGTCCAGCGTCATGAAAGCCCACTGCGGGTCGACGGTGGGGTTGACCACGGTGAGGTTCAGGTGGTGGCGCTCACCGATCTCGCCCCAGTAGTCCACCGACGCTCCGCCCATCGGGTCGGCGCCGATCCGGACGCCCGCCTCGCGGATCGCGTTGAGATCCAGTACCGAGGGGAGGTCGTCGACGTAGCTGCTCAGGAAGTCGAACTTGCCGGTGGTCCCGGCGGCCAGGGCCTCGGCCACCGGAATCCGCTTGACGCCGCGCAGGCCGTTTTCCAGCAGCTCGTTGGCTCGGTTGGCGATCCAGCCGGTGGCGTCGGTGTCCGCGGGGCCGCCGTGCGGAGGGTTGTACTTGAATCCGCCGTCGCCCGGGGGGTTGTGGCTGGGGGTCACCACGATGCCGTCGGCCTGCGGCGCGCCAAGGGCGGCATTGCGGTTGTGCGTCAGGATGGCGTGGCTCAGGGCAGGGGTGGGCGTGTAGCCGTGGCGGGCGTCGATGAGGACGTGCACGCCGTTGGCGGCCAGCACCTCAAGGGCGGAGTTTTGTGCGGGCTCGCTCAGGCCATGGGTGTCCTTGGCCATATAGAGGGGGCCGGTGATGCCCTGGCCTGCCCGGTATTCCACGATCGCCTGCGTGATGGCGAGGATGTGGGGTTCGTTAAAGGACGCCTTCAGGCTCGATCCACGATGCCCGGAGGTGCCGAAGGCCACCCGCTGGCCCGGGTCCGAGAGGTCCGGCGAAACGTCGTAGTACGCATCCAAAAGCGCAGTGAGGTCAACAAGGTCTTGGGGTTGGGCAACTGTGCCCGCGCGGCTAGCCATGGCACCAGCATGCCAGACGAGGGCGGGCTGCAACACGGTTTCGCGCCAAACCCGCTCCTGTGACGAAAGAAAACCCGCCAATAGGCCCGGTCCCAAGCCAACCGTGCGGCGGTACTCTGGATCCAGGGACTTCTTGAGGGGACAAGCCATGACTGAACAGCCAAAACAAGGCAAAGACGAGACCCCGGAGGGCTACCAGCCGACCCTGCGCCTCCCGGACCAGCAACCCGACGTTCCGCCGGGGCAGACACCACCCGCCGGCCAGGACCAGGGACCGTCGGCGACGCAGCAGTTCGCGCAACCCGAATCCCCGCAGCGGCCCTACCCGGGCCAGCAGCCTCACACAGGCCAGCAGCCCGACACGGGGGAGCAGCCTCACGTCGGACAGCAGCCCTACACCGGACAACAGCCCTACACCGGCCAGGCGGCACCTGACCGCGGCCAGCACTCAAGCCCGTACCCCCCGATCTACAGCCAGCCGTCCGCCCCGTATGGCCAGCCGTCGCCGTATGCCCAGCCGGGCAGCCCCAACGCCTACGGCCAGCCCGCGTACTACGGCGCGCCGCCGTCGCCCAAGAGTCTGAGCATCGCCAGCATGTGCTGCGGCATCGCCGCACTGGTGGGATTCGGGTTTTTCCTGCTCCCGCAGCTGGCCGCCGTGATTCTGGGGCACCTGGCCCTGCGGCGCGAACCGGCCGGCCGGGGCATGGCGATCGCCGGCCTGGTGATGGGTTACGTGGGCATCGCCGTGACCATCCTGGTCCTGGTCATTTTCGGACTGGTCATCGGCACCGCGCGCAACAGCGGGTACGGAGCCTAGGTCTGCCCTGTGCCGCCGGAGCCGCGCCTGGTCAGGCTGTCAGAGCAGCCACCAAGGGCTGCGCGTTGGCCTCAAGCCAAGCGCGCCGGCGGTTGATCTGGCCGCCCACGCCGTCCTGCCACATCCGCGCCCAGCCGCCGCCCAGGGCCGCGGCGTTGTGCCGCATCCGCTCGTAGCTGAGCGCCGCGGCGTCGATCCCGGCGCCGGGAACCCGGCGTCGTTCATCCTCGCTCCAGCCGTAGGCGTCGGCGAAGATGCGCAGCCGGCGGAACGGATTCTGGTCTTCCCAGCCCGGCCACGCATCTGACGGGTCGCGGAGCGGCACCCAGTGCATGGCGGTGTTGAGCGAATCGTGAAGTGCCGTGGCGGGTCCGGCGAGGTCAAAATCCACCAGTCCCGCGGCCAGGCCGTCCCGGACCACCACGTTCTGGGGTGTCACGTCCAGGTGGCAGATGAGTCCGGCGGCGTCGGTGGGGTTAGGCCGGACCGGCCGGGGCGGGAACGCGTGGGCCCGCGGCACGAAGCCGGCGGACGCGGTGTGCAGGCGCCGCACCAGGCGGGCCACGGAGGCCAGCAGTTCCTCGGACTGCACCCAGGATTCCGGCGGCGACCCGGCGCAGTCTCCCGGCACGAAGGTCAGGACGTCCCGGCCCTGCGGGTCGCGGCCGAGGAAGCGGGGGGAGCCCTCAAAACCGGCGTCGTCCAGCCAGTCGAGGTACTCGGCGACGGCGAGGGATTGCGGCTGGTGCGGGCGGCGGATGGTTCCGCCAACCCGCACCACGCCGTCGGTGACATCGCCTGCCGGCATGAGTTCGACGTCGGACGCCTCGCCGGGGGCGGGGGTGTAGACGCGCGAAGCAACCGGAACGCGATGTGCGGTGCTCATCGGGTCAGCGTACGCCGCCCATGAGCTTCTTGATCGCCGGGGAGGCGACCGCCAGGCCCACAGCCAGCAGCATTGCGGTTCCGCCGATGCCGATGAAGTAGGGCAGCTCGTCCTGCGGGTTGTACAGACCGGACAGGATACCGGCCAGGGTGGTGCCCAGGGACACGGACAGGAAGAACAGTGCCACCATCTGGGTGTGGAAGGCCTTCGGCGCCAGCTTGGTGGTCACAGACAGGCCGATGGGGGAGAGGAACAGCTCTGCAAGCGTGAACAGAAGCAGGATTCCGACCAGGGCCAGCAGAGGGGTCTTGCCACCGCCGGCCAGCGGAATGAAGGCCAGGAACGCAAGGCCCATCACGAACAGGCCGATCGAGAACTTCAGGGCCGAACCGGGCTGCTTGCGGCCGAGCCGGGTCCAGAGGGCGGCCATGATGCCGGCGAAAATGATGATGAACACCGGGTTGATGGACTGGACCCAGGCGGCAGGCATTTCCCAGCCGAACAGGTTCCGGTCCAGCTTCTCCTCCGAGTACACGGCGATGAAGGTGAACTGCTGCTGGAACAGGGCCCAGAACGCGGCGGAGGCGATGTACAGCGGGATGAATGCTGCGACCCGTCCGCGCTCGGTGGGGGTGACCTTCTTGCTGCTGAAGATCAGCGCGAAGTACAGCACCGACGCGCCGATTGCGGCGTAGGCCATGGACATGGCCAGGTTTTCGGCGTTCACCGTGCCGGTCACGAGCAGCACGGCGATGATCAGGGCGATGCCGGCGAAGACGAGGCCGTAGCGGGTGCGCTGGGCGGCCGGGAGCGGGTTCGGTACCCGGTGTGCTTCTTCGGGCAGCTTCTTGCGGCCCAGCGAGTAGATGACAAGTCCTATGGCCATGCCGACGGCGGCGGCGCCGAAGCCCCAGTGGAAGCCCTGGCTTTCCTGCAGCCAGCCGGTGACCAGCGGGCCGATCAGCGCACCGGCGTTGATGCCCATGTAGAAGATGGAGAACCCGGCGTCGCGGCGTTCGTCCTTCTCCCCATACAGGCTGCCGACGAGGGCGGTGGCATTGGCCTTCAGACCGCCGGAGCCGACGCCCACCAGCACCAGTCCGGCGATCAGGCCGGGTATACCGGGCACGAGTGCCAGCCCGATGTGGCCGGCCATGATCAGGACGGCCGCGCCGAACAGCACCCGCTCGGACCCGAAGAGCCGGTCCGCGAGCCAGGCGCCGAGGATTGTGGAGAGGTAGACGCCGCCACCGTAGGCGCCGACGAGGCCGGCCGCCAAAGCTTGTGGGATCTCAAGGCCGCCCTGGGCAGCCGTGAAGTACATGTAGTAAAGGAGGATCCCCTGCATTCCGTAGAAGGAGAAGCGCTCCCACATCTCTACGGAGAAAAGGCTGGCCAGCATCTTTGGGTGGCCAAAAAACGAGGTGTCGCCCGGTGTTTTGGTGGGGGGACGTAACGAGGGATCGCCCGGCGTTATAGCGGGGGGATTGGATAAATGAGTTGTGCTCATTTACTTAATGGTGACATTGTGACGCGCGATTGTCACATTCGAGCAGGCCCGAGGCAAGCAGCCCGGATGGTGTTTTGTCTCTCTTTCGCCTCTCTTTCCGCCGGTTCGCGGGGTGTTCCGGGCTGGGCGGTCGTGTCCTAGACGGGCTTGCCGGCGGGCTCCTGGGCGGGCTCGCCGGCGTCGAACATAATGATCTGCCGGATGGCGTGGCCGTCTGCCAGCTGGTCCATGGCCCGGTTGATATCGGCCAGGGCGATGCGGTCCGAGATCAGCTCCTCGACGGGCAGTTTCCCGTCCCGCCACAACTGGGCGTATTTCGGGATGTCGCGCGACGGGACGGCGGAGCCCAGGTAGCTGCCCACGATCGTCCGGGCTTCGGCGGTGACGGTCAGCGGTGCCAGCTGGGCGYGGGCCTCGGGGGAGGGCAGTCCGGCCGTGACGGTGGTGCCGCCGGGGGAGGTGGCGGCAAAAGCGGTCTCGAACGCGCGGGGATTTCCCGCGCACTCGATCACGAACCTGGCTTTGACCCCGGCGTCGAGGACCTGCTGCGGGGTGTATGTCTCGTGGGCGCCGAGGCGGCGGGCGTGATCGAGTTTCTGCTCCAGCGTGTCCACGGCGATGATCCGCGAGATTCCTTGCGAGACGGCGGTGATGAGCGCTGCCATCCCCACCCCGCCGAGGCCGACGATCATGATGCTGTCCTGCGGGCGGGGCCGGGCCGCGTTGAGCACCGCGCCGCCGCCGGTCAGCACGGCGCAGCCCAGCACTGCCGCAATGTCCGCGGGGATGTCGTCGTCCACCGGCACGGCGGAAGCGCGGTCCACGACGGCGTGGGTGGCGAAGCCTGAGACGCCCAGGTGGTGGTGGACGGGCTCGCCGTCGCGGCTCAGGAGCCGGGATCCGTGCAGCAGGGTCCCGTCGTTGTTGCTCTTGGACCCTGCCGTGCAGGGCAGCCGGCCGTCCTCGGCGCAGTTCGCGCAGTGCTCGCAGCGGGGCAGGAAGGACATGACCACCCGCTGGCCGGGCTGCAGGTCCGTGACGCCGGAACCGACCGTCACGATGCGGCCCGCGGCCTCGTGGCCCAGCAGCATGGGTACCGGCCGGACCCTGTTGCCGTCGACGACGCTCAGGTCCGAGTGGCAGATTCCGGCGGCCTCCATCCGGACAAGGATCTCGGTGGGCCCGGGAGCCGCCAGTTCCAGCTCGGAGATGCTGATCGGCCTGGACTCCGCGAAGGGGCGGGAGCGGCCGATTTCCTCAAGTACTGCACCGGTGATCTTCATCGATCCTCTTTCGCGGCCTGGTCGGGTTTGAGTGAACGATAGCCGCCTGCCGCCGTCAGCGTCCATTTGGGGGAGGGGGAGGTCCGACGGCGGCCGCGGGCTTGGGGTGGCTGGTTTCCAGTGCCTCGCCGGGGGACATGCCCGTTCTTGGTGCCCGGGGGCATTATGTCCACCCGCCTCGGCCGCGGGCGGACATGTCGGTGATGAGCACTGGGCATGTCCATTGCGCGGCGTGAGGGGCGGGCGGGTCCGGTGCACGGCCTGAGGAACGGGCACGTCCCGACTGGTGGAGGGCGGACATGTCCGGTGCCCGGTGTGAGTTCCGGGCATGTCCATTGCGCGGCGTCAGGAGTGGGCATGTCCCCGGGTGAGTGCCGGGTCCGCGGCTAGAAGCCCAATTGGGCGGCCACCTGCAGCAGGAGCCCCTCGGAGCCCATCGGCCCGATCAGCTGGATGCCCATCGGCAGGCCGGAACCAGGGGCGCCGCCGGTCCAGTGCACCGGGATGCTGATGGCCGGCAGCCCGCAGGCGTTGACCATGGATGACCACGGCGCGTACTCGCACTGCTTGCGGTAGTCGCCGTCGGCGTCGCCCGCCCATTCCGGGGCCGGCCAGTAGCCTCCGCCGTGGGTCGCGCCCGTGAACCAGCCCACCGGGCGGGGTGTCTGCGCCAGGGCCGGCGTCACTATGAGGTCCCATTGGGCGTACTGGACAATCGTGTCCTGCTGGAACTGCCGGAGGAACCCGAGGGATTCGTTGAGTTTGGCTGCACTGCGCTGCTGTGCCCGCCGGCGGAAGGTCCTGGTGAGCGGCGTCAGGAGCGCCTCGCGCTGCGGCGAGATGCGCGCGCTGCCAATGCCGGCCGTCCAGGCTGTGGTGAAAGCATCCGGGTAGCGGTTGTCGTAGCGAATCGGGGCTTCCATGGCCTCGTGCCCCGCCGCCTCCAGCCGCGAGATGCCGTCCGCGAGTGCGTCGAGCGCCTCACTGTCTGGGATGAAGGGAAACTTCGCTTGCCACGGGCTGTCGAGACTGATGCCGATCCTCAGCGGTCGGGGCTCCCTGGCGGTCAGCTCGAGGTAGCTGGCGTGCGCCCGGCCGCCCATGCCCGGACCGCCCGCACCCTGTCCGCCCGCACCCTGATAGTCCGGGCCCGGCACCAGGGCATCCAGCAGCAGCGCGGCGTCGGCGGCGGAGCGGGCGAGCGGTCCGGCAACCACGAGCTGCGCGGGATCGCCCGAGCTTTCCCCGGCCGGCACCAGCCCACGTCCGGGCTTCAACCCGACCAGCCCGCATGCCGCGGCAGGGATCCGCACGGAGCCGCCGCCGTCGGACCCTGGGGCGAACGGCAACAGCCCCGCGGCCACCGCGGCAGCGCTGCCGCCCGAGGAGCCGCCCGAACTGCGGCTGAGTGCATACGGATTGCGCGACGGCGGGGCGATCCGGTTCTCGCTGTAGGCGGTCAGGCCGAACTCCGGGACCTGTGTCTTGCCCAGCGAGAGGACCCCGGCGGCCTTGAGCGCGGCGGGAACTGCGCCGTCGGCCAGGGCCGGCTTGCGTTCCAGGGCCGCACTTCCATGCGTGGTGACGACCCCTGCCACATCCGTCAGGTCCTTGAAGGCGACCGGCATTCCATGCAGCGGGACCAAGGCGCCGCCGTTGCGGCTCCGGAGGGCGTAGCGCCGGTCAGCTGCCCTGGCGTCTTTCCGCGCCTGTTCCGCGGTGACCGTGATGAAAGCACCGAGGTGCGGGTTCTGGGCTTCGATCCGGTCCAGGAAATGATCGGCGGCGGCCCTGGCGGACAGCTCCCCGGAACGGAGCGCATCGCGGAGCTCGACGGCGGAGAGTTCGTGGATTTCAGCCAAGGAGGCGGGACTCCGGCCGTACCTGGGGCCGCGCGGGCCGGCTACCCGGGGGACATGCCCATTCCTGGGACCGGCGGAAGGACACATTTGCATCATGCCCAGCGCTCGCGGCCAAGGCGGGGCATGTCCCGTGGCGCGGGCCGCGGACCGGCCGCTCCGCGGGGTGTTCGGCAGCCATGAGGTCTCCTTTGCGGTCCCCAGAAGCGTAACGTGCCGCCAGCGGGCGTGCGGTGCCAGCGGCGGGGGATACGCTGGGATCGGAGCTTGAATTCTGCGGAAAGGGTCAACATGAGCGACTTCCAGAGCGTAAGCGTGTCTGGCATCCCCGATGGTGCCAAGATCGTGGACGTCCGCGAGGACTATGAGTGGGCTGCGGGCCACGCCGAGGGTGCCCTGCACATTCCCATGGACCAGTTGCCCTCCCGGATTGAGGAGCTGGACCCGGACGAGGACGTCTACGTCATCTGCCGCACCGGCGGCCGCTCCTTCCGGGCCACCCAGTGGCTGGTCGGAATGGGATATTCCGCCGTGAATGTGGCCGGCGGCATGGACCAGTGGGTTGAGACCGGCATGCCGCTGGTGTCCGACAACGGCCTCAAACCGGTTGTCCTGTAACTGAAGAAGGAAGAACTGATGCCCGCACCGACGCTCACCTACACATTCCTCGGACCCGAGGGCACCTTCACCGAAGCGGCCCTGATGCAGGTCCCGGACGCGGCGGAGGCCATCCGCATCCCGTCCTCGAATGTGAACACGGCGCTGGACAAGGTGCGGGACGGCTCCGCCGATGCGGCCATGGTACCGATCGAAAACTCGGTCGAGGGCGGGGTCACCGCCACCCTCGACGCCATCGCCACCGGCCAGGAACTCAGGATCCTCCGGGAGGCCCTGGTGCCCATCAGCTTCGTCCTGGTGGCCAGGCCCGGCGTGGCGCTCGGGGACATCCGGCGTGTCTCCACCCACGGCCATGCCTGGGCCCAGTGCAGGCTCTGGGTGGACGCCAATATTCCCAATGCTGAATACATCCCCGGTTCTTCCACCGCCGCTGCCGCCATGGGCTTGCTGGATGGTGACGGCGCCCACTACGACGCCGCGATCTGCGCCCCGATCGTGGCCACCGAACAGCCGGGCCTGATGGTGCTGGCGGAAAACATCGGCGACAACCCCGGAGCCGTCACCCGGTTCGTGCTGGTGGGCCGCCCGGGTGAACTGCCGGCCCCCACCGGAGCCGACAAGACCACTGTCGTGGTGCCGCTGCCCGAAGACCGGCCGGGTGCGCTGATGGAGATCCTGGACCAGTTCGCCACCCGCGGCGTGAACCTGAGCCGGATCGAATCCCGGCCCACCGGGCAGTACCTGGGCCACTATTTCTTCAGCATTGACGCCGACGGCCATGTCGCCGACGCCCGGGTGGCCGACGCGCTCGCGGGTCTTCACCGGATCAGCCCGGCCACCCGCTTCCTCGGGTCCTACCAGCGTGCCGACGGCCACCGGACCAGCGTCGCGCCGCATACCTCCGACCAGGCATTCCGCGCCGCGCATGCGTGGGTGAAAGACATACTGGGCGGCGCATCTGCTGTGCCGGAATATACCCCGGGGGCTTCGCCCAGAGCGTAGGCGAATGCCATATGGCGCACTTCCACCCCCTCCCAACTGTGCGTATGCTTGCCTGATCCATATTGGGGAATTCCCCTACGGGAGGGAGCGGGTCATGTCAGGCACCAGCACAGAAAATGACGGCCAGGGAATGATTGTCAATCCCAAGCCGACAGCTGAAAATCAGGACTGGGACGGCGACGACGCCGACCGCGCGGACCGCCTGCGCTTCGAAGAGGAGCAGGCAATGATCCGTGAGCAGTCCGAAGCCCGGGCCGCCAAGGCTGCGGCCGAGGCGAAGAAGGCGGCAGAGGCCAAGAAGGCCGCCAGCGCCTAGTCCCTCGCTCCTGGCGCGCTGCAGTGGCGCGCTCCAGCCGCCGTCGGCCTAGCGGCCTTCGGTGCCGTCCTTGACCCTCACCAGCAGGGATCCCGGGTCCACCTCGACGGTGACCATCGTGGCCTCGCCGGAAGGATCGCCGTCGACCTGGGTGGGCATCGGTTCCGGGCACCGAATAGTGATCTTGCCGCACCGGTAATAGGTCATGACCGGCAGGTCCTTCTTGTGCTTCAGGACGATCTTTGTGTACATGGCCAGCCAGCCGATCGCACTGCGCGGGCTCATCACCACCACGTCCAGCATCCCGTCATCGATCATGGCCTGCGGGATGAAGTCGATTCCCCCGGGGATTAGGCCGCAGTTCGCGAACAGGACGCTGCGGATCTTCCGGGCCTGCTCAGGCTGGCCATCCAGCGCGATGGAGACCTTCTTGCGGCGCCCCAGAAGGTGCCGGGCCCCGGCTTCCGTGTACGCCAGCCAGCCCACCGCCCTCTTCAGGCCGTCAAGGGTGTCGCTGACTACTTCGGCGTCCATGCCGATGCCTGCAATCACCAGGAACGTGTGTTGCGCTGACTCCCCGGTGAGCGAATTTTCCAGGGTGAGCCGCGCCGTATCGATGAACCGCTGGTCCCCGAACAGGGCGGCCTGCACGTTGCCGGGCAGGTCGTTGACCTCCAGATGCACATTGCGGGCCAGGAGGTTTGCGGTGCCCAGCGGGATCACGCCCATGGCGGTGTCCGTCCCGGCGAGGACCTCCGCCACTACACGCACGGTACCGTCGCCGCCGCCGGCCAGGACGACGTCGGCCCCGTAGGCCACCGCAGCCCGCGCCTGCGAGAAGCCGGGGTCCTCTGCGGTGGTTTCAAAGACGCGGGGCGCCGGCCAGCCGGCCGCCGCGCACGCTGCCTCAATCAGGCCACGGGCCTCGGCAGACTTGGCCTTGATGGGGTTCAGGACCACGGCCACCTTCTGGCGGCCCGGGCCCGGGCTGTGGGTTTCCTCCCACACGGCACTGCGGGTGTGCTTGGCCTTCAGCCGGCGCACCCCCCACCAGCTGGAGACGGCAAAGACCAGGGCCCCAGCGATGACGAGGTAGAGCAGCCAGTCGCGCATTGTGATCCAACAGTATCCCGCCAGCGCATGCAGGCCGGCTTGCCGGGCAACCGTGACCGGATTGGATACTCTTGTCTGGTGATCGACGTAAAAGACCTCAGCGAAAATCCGGACAAGTTCCGTGCCAGCCAGCGCGCCCGGGGCGCCGACGAATCCGCGGTGGACGCGATCATCGCTGGGGACTCGGCCCGGCGGGCAGCCCTGATCCGGTTCGAGAACCTGCGGGCCGAGCAGAATGCGTACGGGAAGAAGGTCGCGCAGGCCAAGGGCGAGGAAAAGCAGGCCCTCCTAGCCGAGGTCAAGGCTCTGGCGGCCTCCGTTAAAGCGGCATCGGCCGAGGCCGATCTCGTCCAGGCCGCCCAGGACGAACTCCTCCGGACCATCCCCAACCTGATCGAGGACGGCGTCCCGGCCGGCGGTGAGGACGACTACATTGTGGTCAAGACGGTGGGCGCGCCGCGCGAATTCCCCGACTTCGAGCCGAAGGACCACCTCGAGATCGGCGAGCTGATCGGGGCCATCGACATGGAACGCGGGGCGAAGGTTTCCGGTTCACGCTTCTACTTCCTGCGCGGCGTCGGCGCCCGGCTTGAAATGGCGCTGCTCCAGATGGCCATGGAACAGGCGATCGACGCCGGGTTCGTCCCCATGATCACGCCCACCCTGGTCCGCCCGGAAACCATGCAGGGCACCGGCTTTGACGTCAAGCACGACGCCGAGATCTACCGTCTCGCCGAAGACGACCTGTACCTCGTGGGCACCTCGGAGGTGGCCCTCGCCGGCTACCACGCCGACGAGATCCTGGACCTTTCGGCCGGCCCCATCCGCTATGCCGGCCAGAGCTCGTGCTACCGGCGCGAGGCGGGCTCGCACGGCAAGGACACCCGCGGCATCATCCGGGTCCACCAGTTCAACAAGGTGGAGATGTTCATCTACACCACGGTTGAGGACGCTGCCGCCGAGCACGCCCGCCTGCTGGCATGGGAAGAGGAGATGCTGGCCAAGTGCGAGCTCCCGTACCGCGTCATTGACACCGCCGCCGGCGATCTGGGCAATTCCGCGGCCCGGAAGTTTGACTGTGAGGCCTGGGTCCCCACCCAGGGCGCATATCGGGAGCTGACCTCGACGTCGAACTGCACCACGTTCCAGGCGCGCCGGCTGAACATCCGGGAACGGGTTCTGAACGAGGACGGCGCGCCCAAGGGCACGCGGGCGGTCGCCACGCTCAACGGCACCCTGGCCACCACCCGCTGGATCGTCGCCATCCTGGAGCACCACCAGAACCCCGACGGCTCCGTCAACGTCCCCGCCGCCCTGCAGAAGTACCTCGGCGGCATGACGGTTTTCCCCGTCCTCTAACCCCGGTCCCGACCCCAGCCAGGCCTCCGATGGCCGCCGGGTAAACGCCCACAACAAGGACATTATGTGGGTGTTTACCGCAAGTTCACGCCTTGCTGTGGCGTGTGTCCTAGCGGCAGTCGGGGGTCTCTGCTCTACTTGTGAGATGACAACAATGACTGAATCCTCAGTCGCCGGCAACGATGACCGGCGCACCACACACCAGAACATGACAAACCAGAACACGACAGACCAGAACACGGCGGCCCCGGCCAGCGCGGCCCGGGTGGGAAACTCCCGGAACCGAGCCGGCGACAAGATGCTGATCGCCCTGGACGTCGATGGCACCCTTGTGGACCACGACGGGCATATGTCGGTTCCTGTCCGAGAGGCCGCCCAGGCCGTGGTGGCCGCAGGCCACCACGTCATGATCGCGACCGGCCGCTCCCTCAACGCCACATTGCCCGTCATCGAACATATCGGGATCGAGAACGGTTACGCCGTGTGCTCCAACGGCGGTGTGATCCTGCGCGTCGACTCCGGACTGCCCGAGGGCTACGAAATCCTCCACAAGGCAACGTTTGACCCCGGGCCGGTCCTTCGCGCGCTGCGCAAGCGGTTGCCCTCGGCCAAGTACGCGCTCGAGGACGGGGACGGCAACTTCCTGTCCACAGAACGCTTCCAGGACGCCAGCTTCGGCGTCGAAGCGGTCGGCGTCGACTTCCAGACCATGCTGGAGGCTACCGCCGTGCGCGTGGTGGTCTTCAGCTCGGAGAATACGCCCGAAGAATTCAACACCGCGATCCGCCACATCGGGCTCGCCGGCGTCACGTATTCGGTGGGCTGGACGGCGTGGCTGGACATCGCCGCTGCCGGTGTCACGAAGGCCAGCGCACTGGAACAGCTCCGCGACCGGCTCAGCATCGAAACGCACCGTACTGTCGCCGTCGGCGACGGCCGCAATGACATCGAGATGCTGACCTGGGCGCGCCGCGGCGTGGCCATGGGCCAGGCCCCCGTTGAGGTGATTGCCGCTGCTGACGAAGTGACGAAATCGGTCTACGACGACGGCGCCGCGCACGTGCTTCGCAGCCTCCTCTAAGGCCTCAAGGGCGCGGCAAACGGTCGGGCGGTTCCGAGGAGGGGCCGGGACGGGCTAGCGGACGTCGAGGATGAGGCTCAGGAGCCGCGCCGCAGCGGGCCGGGCCGCGTGCTCTTCGTTCCACTGGGACCGGGCCACGGCCTTGCTCACGGCCTGGGTGGTGATCCCGAGTTCCTCTGCGACCGTCTTCTGCTGACCCCGAACCCCCGGGGTGAGCAGGTCCAGTACCCGCCATTCCGCCTGGCTGCGGTCGTGCACGATGTGGCCCAGGAGGCGCAGCACGGCTTCCGCCTCTGCGGCAAGATCGGCCAGCGGGCCCTCCACGGCCACCCGGACGCGGTCCTTGTGGTTCCGGAGACGATCCACCGCGCGCCGGGCGTAGATCAGCCCGTGCCCGGAGGCGTCCTTGATCTGGTTCGGCAGGGGTTCATTGACCGGGCCCACGCCAATGCCCACGTACCAGCTGCCGCTGCGCAGGGCGATCATGGCCGCTTCCACCGTCTGATGCGGACAGTCCAGGATCCCTTGGACCTCATCCTCAACGGAACGATCGAAATCAAGGCGCGCCGGAATGTGCCGCAGGTCCTTGAGGAGCTGCGGCACGCGGTCGCCGTCGCGCCGGCTGTCGGTTTGATTGATGGTCAGCGTGAACATTCTGGATGACACACTACCTGCTGGCACTTGCGGGGCAAGTTGCCGGCGGCCGGTGACGGACCGGGGTTGTGCCCCGTCCGCCGAACGTGTTGCGATGGACCAAATGTGCCGACGCAGGAACCACGAGGCGAGGATCCCAGTGAGTAGTGACGTGAATGGAACCACCCGCGCACAGATGCCGGCCGAGGGCTCGTCCCTGGACAATGCGGTCCTGGACACAGGGATCCTGGACACCGCGGCCCTGGACCTGGTGGACCTCTGGTGGCGGGCGGCGAACTACGTCTCGGTGGGGCAAATCTACCTCCGGTCCAATCCGCTGCTGCGCGAACCCCTCCGCGCGGAACACACGAAGTCCAGGCTCCTTGGTCACTGGGGGACCACACCCGGACTGAATTTTGTCTATGCCCACCTGAACCGGGCTATCCGCCGGGACAGCCAGCAGATGCTCTTCATCGCCGGTCCCGGCCATGGCGGCCCCGCGGTGGTCGCCAACGCCTGGCTGGAGGGGACCTATTCGGAAATTTACGGCCACGTTGGTAACGACGAAGCCGGCCTGTCCGAGCTGTTCAGGCAGTTCTCCTACCCCGGCGGCATTCCAAGCCACGCCGCCCCGGAGACCCCCGGTTCGATCAGCGAAGGCGGCGAGCTCGGCTACTCGCTGGCACACGCGTATGGGTCTGTCTTCGACAACCCGGACCTGATCACGGCCGTCGTCATCGGTGACGGCGAAGCCGAGACCGGGCCGCTGGCTGCCAGCTGGCATTCGCACAACTTCCTGAACCCGGCGGCCGACGGCGCTGTGCTGCCCATCCTGCACCTCAACGGTTACAAGATCGCCAACCCCACGATTTTGGCCCGTATGCCCGAGGCCCAGCTGGAACAGCTGCTGCGCGGCTACGGGCACGTCCCCCATTTCGTCACCGTGGCCGATCCGGCCGACACAGCCGCGGCGCACCGGGATTTCGCGGCCGCACTGGACGCCTGCCTGGCCGGGATCCGGACCATCCAGCAGCGCCACCGCAGCGGCACTGCGCAGGACGGCACTGCGCAGGACGGCACTGCGCAGGACGGTGCTGCGCAGTGGCCCATGATCGTGCTCCGTTCGCCCAAGGGCTGGACCGGGCCCAAGACGGTGGACGGGGAGCAGGTGGAGGGCACCTGGCGCAGCCACCAGGTTCCGCTGAACGAGGTCCGCACCAATCCTGGGCACCTGAGCCAGCTGCAGCAGTGGCTCGAGTCCTACCGGCCGGCGGAACTCTTCGACGATCGCGGACGCCTGAGGCCGGAGACGGCCAGGAACGCCCCGGCCGGTGCGCTGCGGATGAGCGCAACCCCCCATGCCAACGGCGGGATCCTGCTGCGCCCGCTCAACCTGCCGGACTACCGCCGGCACGCCGTCGACGTCGCCGAGCCCGGCATCGAAAGGATCAGCCCCATGGTGACGCTCGGCCCCTGGCTGCGCGACGTCATTGCGCTGAACCCCGAGACCTTCCGGCTCTTCGGCCCCGACGAGACGGCATCGAACCGGCTGCAGGGCGTCTACGAGGCCACCGACAAGGTCTGGCAGTACAGGATTGATGCGCTGGATGAGCATATTGCCCGCGCCGGGCGGGTAATGGAAGTCCTCAGCGAACACCTCTGCCAGGGCTGGCTGGAGGGATATCTGCTGACGGGACGGCACGGGGTGTTCAACTGCTACGAGGCGTTCATTCACATCATCGATTCGATGTTCAACCAGCACGCCAAATGGCTCAAAGTCCACCGGCAGCTGCCGTGGCGCCAGCCCGTGGCCTCACTGAACTACCTCTTGTCCTCCCACGTGTGGCAGCAGGACCACAACGGCTTTTCGCACCAGGATCCCGGCTTCATCGACCACGCCGTGAACAAGAAGGCCGAAATCATCCGGGTCTACCTGCCCCCGGACGCCAACACGCTTCTGGCCGTGATGGAGCATTGCCTGGCCTCCCGCGACTACGTCAACATCGTGGTCAGCGGCAAGCAGCCCTCGCCAACCTGGCTCGGGCCCGACGCGGCCTCGCACCATTGCCGCCGGGGCCTGGGCATCTGGGAGTTCGCCGGCTCCGAAGTCGCCGGTGAGGAGCCCGACGTCGTCCTTGCCTGCGCCGGCGACGTCCCCACGGTCGAAACCGTCGCCGCGGCCGAGCTCCTGAAGCAGGGGGCGCCCGGGCTGAAAGTGCGGGTGGTCAACGTCGTGGACCTCATGCGGCTCCAGGACGCCAGCGAGCACCCGCACGGGCTGACGGCCCGGGACTTCGACGGCATCTTCACGGCGGACAAACCGGTGATCTTCGCCTATCACGGCTACCCCGCGCTGATCCACCGGCTCACCTACCGGCGCACCAACCGGGAGGGCCTGCATGTTCGCGGCTACAAGGAGGAAGGCACCACCACGACCCCCTTCGACATGGCCATGCTGAACGGAATCGACCGCTTCCAGCTGGCAATTGACGCGATCGACCGGGTCCCCGGACTGGCCGGGAGGCACTCGCTGCTGCGCCAGTCCCTGCAGGACAGCCGCATGCAGGCCCGCGACCACACCCGGCAGTACGGTGAGGACCCGGCGGAGATCAGCAGCTGGTCGCTGCGGATTTGAGCAGCGCCCGCCGGGCTAGCCCGGGAGCTCCTGCAGCCCGCCCCGGGGCAGATGGATCCAGCCTTCGGTCAAGGCAGCCGCGGCGTGCCCGGGCCCGGGCCGCAGCGTCGCGCCGACGGCGACGGCCCGCGCGGACAGGGCGGCGATGAGGGCATCGAACATGTCATCGGACGCCGCAAGATCGGCCCGGTACTCCGCCAGGTCCAGCCACGGCGCCTTCACGGCCAGATCCGCCACCGCTGAGGACAGCTTTTCCGCCTCCGGCGCCCCGCGCCCCTTGTAGCCGCGGGCATGGATCCCCCAGAGCTTCAGCGACGCCGCCGGGTACACCTCGGCAAGCCGGCCGCTGCCGTCCCTGGCCTGCGGCCCGTACTCCTTTGCGATCTTCGCCTGGATCACCGCGCAACGCATCGCCGGGTGGGCCAGCCGGTCCGCGGAGACGCTGAGCGGGATCAGGCCGGTGCTGCCGGTGACGAAACGGTCGGTGTCGCGGTAGGCGAGCAGCCGGCGGCCCTCGATCCCGTCATGGTCCAGCACTGGATGTGGTTCAAAGCTCAGGTGCCCGGCGATGAAGGGAAGAAACGCGTCCGGCCAGCCCAGCGGGGAATCGATCCCCGTCATGGCGCTGGTGCCGAAGAGGCGGAGGATCTCCTCGTCGCCCACGTCCAACGACAGATGCGCCAGGCGCGCCGCGCCGTGATCCCATTCGATGACGGCCGCTGCCGTCTTCTTCGCGGCGGCAGCGAGGTCGACGCCGAGAGTCCGCATCACCGCGCCCCAGCCACTTGACTGAACGCCGATCGAAAAACGCCCAACAAAAACGCGGGGTCACGTACCGCCCGTTCCGGAACCCCGGATGGGCGGTACGTGACCCCGCGCTGGAGTACAGGAACGGTCAGTGGCCGGCTGCCGGAACGTAACGCTTGATGGAGGCTGCCAGTTCGGCTTCGGCGGCGGCACGGTCGCCCCAGCCCTCGGCCTTGACCCACTTGCCCGGCTCCAGGTCCTTGTAACGGGTAAAGAAGTGCTCGATTTCCTTGATCAGGAACTCGCTGACATCGCTGATCTCTTTGATGTGGTCGAACCGGGCATCGGTCGGGACGCACAGGACCTTGGCGTCGCCGCCGCCGTCGTCGGTCATGTTGAACACGCCGATCGGGCGGGACTCGACGATCACGCCGGGGTAGAGGTCGAAGTCCTGCAGGAGCACCAGCGCGTCCAGCGGATCTCCATCCTCGCCCAGGGTGTTCTCGAAGAAACCGTAGTGGGTGGGGTACTGCATCGACGTGAACAGGACGCGGTCCAGGCGGACGCGGCCGGTCTCGTGGTCGACTTCGTACTTGACGCGCGATCCTTTGGGGATCTCGATGGTCACGTCATGCTTCATGGAATGCTCCTTGACGAATTCAGGGGGTGCGCGGCACGTGCATAAGGGCTGTCGGTGCCGCCGACTACTATTGAGGATATAGCGAGAGGCGCTGGTTTCAGGAACTAGTGGGGACATTTCAGGACTAAGGACCAGCAGCAGCATGAAACCGAGAACCAGCCGCGAGGGTACCCAGCCGGTGCCCGGCAGGGGTCGCAGGATGCCGGCGCTGCTGCTCCAGACCCTCCTCGTGGTGGCAGTGGCTGTGCCGGCCGGCATCGCCATCTCCCCGGCGTTCCTCAGCCATGACGGGTCATCCGACGCCTCGCAGACAGCACCGCCCTGGCAGCAGATCCCCGCCACATTGAGCCCTCCCGGCAACAGTTTGGGGGCAGTCGGGGCCCTCAGCACTTCCGCGCCGGTTCCGGCCGGGGCCGCCCTCGCCGCGCAGTTGAACAAGACCCTTAGGCCCGACGGCGCCGGCACCTTCACCGGCATCGTCCAGGACGCCGCGACGGGGCAGGTCCTCTTCGACCGGGCTGCCGACGAGGCCCGCGTTCCGGCGTCGAACATGAAGCTCCTCACAGCCGGTGCGGCCCTGCGTGTCCTGGGCCCCGACCGCCGCTTCAGCACCCGCGTGCTGGCAGGGCCGACCCCCGGCTCGGTGGTCCTGACCGGCGGAGGTGATGTCCTCCTGGGCGCCGGAGAATCGGCCCCGGGCGCCGTTCTGGGCCGCGCCGGGCTGACCACGCTCGCGAAGGCCACTATCGATGCCCTCAAAGCCGGCGGCGTCACCGCCACGGTGAACGTCCTGCTGGATGACTCCCTCTTCAGCGGCCCCTCGCTCAGCCAGGCGTGGAGCCCAGAGGACGTAGCCGCCGGGGAGATGGCCCCGCTGTACCCGCTGGCGCTGAACTCCGCCAGGTTCGATCCCGCCAAGACCACCGGACCCCGCCCGCGGGACGCCGCCATGACCGCCGCCGAGGTGTTCGCCGCCCGGCTCACGGCGGCCGCGGCGGCCGGGGGGCTGTCCGTGGCCCCCGGCGTCGCCCGGGGCCGGCCCGGTGACGCGCCGGAGGGCGGGCACGCCAAAGTCCTGGCCGAGGTCCAGTCCGCCACGGTGGGGCAGCAGGTGGACTTGATGCTGCAGACCTCGGACAACTACCTCGCCGAGGTGATGGGACGGATGACCGCCCTCGGCGTCGGCCGGCCCGGCAGCAGCGACGACGCCATTGCCGCCGTGCTGCAGCAGGTCAAGGACATGGGCGTTCCCACTGACTCGCTCCGGGCCGCGGACGTCTCCGGCCTGGCCCTGGCCAACAGGGTCTCGGCCCGGCAGCTCACGGACGTGGTCCGGGCCATGACCTCGGGCACAGACCCCCGGCTGCGCGCCGCCCTGAGCGGGTTCCCGGTCGCCGGGCTCACCGGCACCCTGGGGGACCGCTACACGGATGCGGCCTCGGCCGCGGGCGCCGGGCTGGTCCGCGCCAAGACGGGCACACTGAACACAGTCATTGCGCTTAGCGGTTCCGTGGTCGACGCCGACGGCCGGCTCCTGGTCTTTTCCTTCGTCGGCAACGGGCTGACCCCCGGCGCCGCGAACAAAGCCGCGCTGGACCGCTCCGCCGCCGTCCTCGCCGGCTGCGGCTGCCGCTGACGGCGCGGGCCGGCCGGGACCCCGCGCAGGTCTGGCTCTTCGCGCCGGTCTGGCCCTTCGGCCGGAGGTCCCGGAGCCCGGCCGGTTCGCCGGTCAGCGAAAATTAAGGCGCATTGTCGGGGCCCTGTGATCTGATGGACCCCATGGAGTCCTCTGCAAGCGAGACATCAAGCGAGACATCACCCAAGACGCCGAGTGCGGCATCGGTCCAGGTCCCGGATCTCATCAACTGGGAGCTCGCCGCGTCCACGGCAGCCCGGCTGACGCCGGCGGGCCCCGTCCTGGGCAGCGCCGAGATCGGCGCCGCCGTCGAAAATCTGCGGCTCATGGCGGACATTTCCGTGCCGCACGTCCACCACATCACCGGCCTGGACGCCGCCCGGGACCTGCGTGACTCCGAGGTCCTCGTCGTGGACCGGGCCTCATGGGCCAAGGCCAACACGCAGAGCTTCGCCGTCATGCTCAAGCCCGCCATGGGAAAGATGCTGGAGGGCCGCGGTTCCATCAGCCCCGGCGCTGCCGGGGTCAGCGCGGCCATCACCGGCAGCCAGCTCGGCGCCATCCTGGCCTTCCTTTCGAGCAAAGTCCTGGGCCAGTACGATCCCTTCTCAGCGCTGGCCGAAAACTCCACGGCCCCCGCTTCCGGACGGCTGCTGCTCGTAGCGCCGAACATCATCTCCGTGGAACGCGAACTGAAAGTCGAACCCGCGGACTTCCGGCTCTGGGTCTGCCTCCACGAACAAACCCACCGGGTGCAGTTCGCCGCCGCACCGTGGCTGCGGCACCACATGCTCCAGGAGATCGAAAACCTCAGCGGACTGTTGCTGGGCAATGTCGATTCCCTGATGGAACGGGCCTCGGCGGCCGCGAAATCGCTGAAGGACCGCGCGGCACCCGGCGCCGCGCCCGGACGCGGCGCCATCCTGGACCTGCTTCAGAACCCGGAGGAAAAGGCGGCCCTGTCCCGCCTGACTGCCCTCATGAGCCTGCTCGAGGGTCACGCCAATGTGGTCATGGACGCCGTGGACGCCAGCATCGTTCCCTCGGTGAAGACCATCCGGCAACGTTTCAACGACCGCGGCCAGGACCGCGGCATGATCGAGAAATTCATCCGCAACCTGCTCGGCCTCGACGCCAAGATGCGCCAGTACAGTGACGGCGCCAAGTTCGTCCGGGAAGTGGTGGCCGCCGCCGGCATGGGAGGCTTCAACAGAGTCTGGGAGTCCGCGGACCACCTCCCCAGCGAACCCGAGATCCACGACTCCCGGCTCTGGCTCGACCGGATGGGCCTCTAGCCGCCATGACTGCCCCCGACGGCGCCGGTTCGACCTCGATTTCCAGCGGACGACGCCGGCCCGGCCGCCTCGCGCCGGTGGTCGGCACGGCACGAAAAATGCTGCAGGACGCCCTCGCCGCGGCCGGCTACCCGGACCGCGTCCTGGTTGCCTGCAGCGGCGGCCCGGACTCGCTGGCTCTCGCCGCCGTCGCCGCCTATTTCGGGCGCCGGGGCCACGTGGACGGCCATCCTGTCTCTGTCGGCGCCGTCGTCGTGGACCACCAGCTGCAGCCGGGCTCGGCCGCGGTCGCGGCCACCACGGCCCGGACCCTCGAGGAGCTCGGGATCTCTCCCGTGACGATCAGGACTGTCGACGTCGCCTCCAGCGGCGCGGGCCCCGAGGCCGCCGCCCGGGACGCCCGCCATGCGGCCCTTGAGGCCGCCGCGGACGAGGCAGGTGCAGCCGCGATCCTGCTCGGCCACACCCTCGATGACCAGGCCGAACAAGTGCTCCTGGGCCTGGCGCGCGGGTCGGGCACCCGGTCCCTCGCCGGGATGCGGCCGGCCCGCGGCCGGCTGCTGCGCCCGTTCCTGGGCCTGCGGCGCGCGGACACCCTGGAGATCTGCCGGGTGGAGGACCTGGAGCCCTGGCACGACCCGTCCAACACCGATCCCGTGTACGCGCGTTCCCGGACCCGGGTTGAGGTGCTGCCCCTGCTGGAGGACAAGCTTGGCCCCGGCGTTGCCGAATCGCTCGCCCGCACGGCCGCGATCCTGCAGCTCGACGCCGATTATCTGGAGGACGTGGCGAACGACACGTTCGAGCGGCTGCGCCAGCAGACAGGGGAGGAGATCAGCCTTCCGGAGGCCGGGCTGAGGGATCTTGCCCCGGCCGTGAGGTTCCGGGTGATCGCCAAGGCCGCCGCCGCCGTCGGCGGTCAGCAGCCCAGCTACCAGCGGCTGCTCGCGGCGGAAGCGCTCTTGCGCCGGCAGGGATCGGCCGGCCCGGTGGAGCTTCCCGGCGGGGTCAGCGTCTTCCGGCTCTCGCTCGCGCAGCTCCTTGCGGCGGAGCCGTCCGCCGCCGGTGTTCCCCGCGAAGCCGCCCGCTGTGGGAAGCTTGTATTCCGGCCTCAACAGCCGCCCCGAAATTAGTCGCACCCCGCATCTACACAGGAGCCATTGGTGGATTCAAACGACGTCCAGGCAGACCTCAAACACGTTCTCTACACCAAGGAACAGATCCAGCAACGGATCACCGAACTCGCGGCGCAGATCGACAAGGACTACGAGGGCCGCGACCTCCTGATCGTCGGCGTGCTCAAGGGCGCCGTAATGGTCATGGCAGACCTGGCCCGTGCGCTGCACACCCACGTCTCCATGGACTGGATGGCCGTGTCCTCGTACGGCTCGGGCACGCAGTCCTCAGGCGTGGTCCGCATCCTGAAGGACCTCGACACCGACCTCATGGGCAAAGACGTCCTGATCGTCGAGGACATCATCGATTCCGGCCTCACGCTGTCCTGGCTCAAGACGAACCTGGAATCGCGCGGCACGGCGTCAGTGGAAATCTGCACCGCCTTCCGTAAGCCGACTGCCGCCAAGGTCAAGATCGACGTCAAGTACGTCGGCTATGACATCCCCAACGAGTTCGTGGTGGGCTATGGCCTGGACTACGCCGAGAAGTACCGCAACCTGGACTTCGTCGGCACCCTGGCCCCGCACGTCTACGAGTAAATCGTTCACGCGAAGGCAACCCCGCCCGGGCCCCGGGCGGCCGGAGGCCCGGCCCCGCTACGCCCACAGGGAACTTTTGCCCTTTGCCGTGCGTGAGGTAGTGCGACGGTGTATAGCTAGAAGCTGACGCAGCACCACACGCGCGCAGACCGGTCGCCGTGCAGCACTACCAGGAGGGACGGGGCCAGCCCCGAACAGATGAAAGCTAAGAGTTTCTTCAAGGGCCCCGGCATCTGGATTGTCGTCGTGGTGGCCATGCTGCTGCTGGCATTTGCCACGCTTGCGCCGGGCGGCGCCAGCCGGATCGACACCGACAAGGGCCTTGAGCTGCTGACAGCCGGCGGCAAGGTTGAACAGGCCAAGATTTTTGACGCCGAGAACCGGGTGGACCTGGTCCTGAAGGACAACCTTCAGGTCGACGGGCAGGACAAGGGCAAGAACGTCCAGTTCTACTTCGTCAACGCCCGCGCCCAGGACGTCGTCAAGGCCGTCACGGACTCCAAACCGTCCGGCGGCTTCACCGACCAGCCGATCGAAAACAACTGGTTCTCCGGGCTCTTCTCCCTGCTGGTGCCCGTGCTGTTGCTCGGCGTCCTGTTCTGGTTCCTGCTCTCCCGGATGCAGGGCGGCGGCTCCAAGGTGATGCAGTTCGGCAAGTCCAAGGCCAAGCTCGTCAACAAGGACATGCCCCAGGTGACCTTCAGCGATGTCGCCGGCGCCGATGAGGCCGTCGAGGAACTCGAGGAGATCAAGGAATTCCTGCAGGAACCGGCCAAGTTCCAGGCCGTTGGCGCCAAAATCCCCAAGGGCGTGCTGCTCTACGGCCCCCCGGGCACCGGCAAAACCCTCCTGGCCCGCGCGGTTGCCGGCGAGGCCGGCGTACCCTTCTTCTCCATCTCAGGCTCCGACTTCGTGGAAATGTTCGTCGGCGTGGGTGCCTCCCGTGTCCGCGACCTCTTCGAGCAGGCCAAGTCCAACGCGCCGGCGATCATCTTCGTCGATGAGATCGACGCCGTCGGCCGGCACCGCGGCGCCGGAATCGGCGGCGGCAACGACGAGCGCGAGCAGACCCTGAACCAGCTGCTGGTGGAAATGGACGGCTTCGACGTCAAGACCAACGTCATCCTGATTGCCGCCACGAACCGCCCCGACGTCCTGGACCCCGCCCTGCTGCGTCCGGGCCGCTTTGACCGGCAGATCGGGGTTGAGGCCCCCGATTTGATCGGCCGCGACCAGATCCTGCAGGTGCACGCCAAGGGCAAGCCGATGGCTGCCGGCGTCGACCTCAAGGCTGTTGCCAAGAAGACACCCGGCTACACGGGCGCGGACCTGGCCAACGTTCTGAACGAGGCCGCCCTGCTGACGGCCCGGTCCAACGCCAACCTGATCGATGACCGCGCCCTGGACGAGGCGATTGACCGCGTCATGGCCGGCCCGCAGAAGCGCAGCCGGGTCATGAAGGAACACGAACGCAAAGTCACCGCGTACCACGAAGGCGGCCACGCCCTCGTCGCGGCTGCCCTGCGGAACTCCGCCCCGGTCACCAAGATCACCATCCTGCCCCGCGGCCGTGCCCTCGGCTACACCATGGTGGTCCCGGAAAACGACAAGTACTCCATCACCCGCAACGAGCTGCTCGACCAGATGGCCTACGCCATGGGCGGCCGCGTCGCCGAGGAACTCGTCTTCCACGATCCGTCCACGGGTGCATCCAATGACATCGAGAAGGCCACCGGGATCGCCCGGAAGATGGTCACCGAGTTCGGCATGAGCGAACGGGTCGGATCGGTGCGCCTCGGCCAGGGCGGCGGCGAGCCGTTCCTGGGCCGCGACGCCGGCCACGAGCGCAACTACTCGGACCAGATCGCCTACATCGTCGACGAGGAAGTGCGCCGCCTGATCGACGGCGCCCATGATGAGGCCTACGCCATCCTGACCGAGAACCGGGATGTCCTGGACGAGCTGGCGCTGGAACTGCTCGAACGCGAAACACTGAACCAGGCCGAAATCGCGCAAATATTCACCCACATCCGCAAGCGCGACTTCCGCGACGTCTGGCTCTCCAAGGAGACCCGCACGCTCCAGACCGCCGGCCCGGTGGAGTCACGCCGCGAAAAGGCGGAGCGTGAAGCCCAGGAGGAAGCCACCCACGCCCGGCTCGAAGAGCCCTTGGATGCCCAGCCCCCGCATGCCCAGGGCGTCGGCGGGCAGGAGTCCTTCCAGGGCGGTGCAACAGATATCGGGACTGATGGTCATCCCGGCTAGGCTTCTTCTGTGACTTCTAACTTCGACGACGACGTTCCCGCCCCCGCCGCTGCTTCGGCGGGGGACGGGGGAGCCCCGCATTCAAAGTCCAAAGTGGACCGCCCCAGGATCGAAGCGGCAGTACGGGAAATCCTGCTGGCGATCGGTGAGGACCCGGACCGCGGCGGCCTCATTGACACCCCGAAGCGGGTGGCCAAGGCCTACGTGGAAATGTTCGCAGGCCTGCACCACGACCCCGCCGAGATCCTGGCCACCACCTTCGACCTCGAGCACGAGGAACTCGTGCTGGTCAAGGACATTCCGTTCTATTCCACCTGCGAGCACCACCTGGTGCCGTTCCACGGGGTGGCGCATGTGGGCTATATCCCGTCCCACGACGGCAAGGTCACGGGCCTGAGCAAGCTGGCGCGCGTGGTGGACATGTTCGCCAAGCGCCCGCAGGTCCAGGAACGCCTGACCACCCAGATCGTCGAGGCCCTCGTCACGCACCTCAATCCGCGTGGCGCGATCGTCGTCGTCGAATGTGAACACCTGTGCATGTCCATGCGGGGAATCCGCAAGCCCGGCGCCAAGACCGTCACCAGCGCAGTGCGCGGGCAACTCCATGACCCGGCCACCCGTGCCGAAGCCATGAGCCTCATACTCGGAAGGTAAGAACACAGACCATGGACTCCCTAGCTGCAGCCCCGGGCACCGGCCCCGCCACTTCGCCCCTGCCCATCCTGCGCAAACCGCGCCCGGCGGCGAAGTTCCAGGACCTGCCCACGGACCGGACACTGGTGATGGGAATCCTCAACGTCACCCCTGATTCCTTCAGCGACGGCGGAGCCCACGCGACGGCGGACACGGCGATCGCGGCCGGGCTGCGGATGTTCTACGCCGGGGCGGACATCATTGACGTCGGCGGCGAATCCACCCGCCCGGGTGCCACGGTAGTCGGCGCTGACGAGGAACAGCGCCGCGTCCTGCCGGTCATCGAGGCCCTGGTCAAGGCCGGCGCCCTGGTCAGCATCGACACCACCCACGCCGCGACGGCTGCCGCGGCCCTGAAGGCCGGCGCCGCGATCATCAACGACGTCTCGGGCCTGACCATGGAACCGGAAATGGCCGAACTCGCCGCCCGCACCAAGGTCCCCTACATCCTCACGCACCGCCGCGGCGACGCCAGCAGCATGAACTCCCTGACGGACTACCGTGACGTCGCCGGGGAAGTCGTGACGGAGCTCGCCGGCGTCCGCGACAAGCTGTACGCCGCCGGGGTCGCGCCGGAACAGATCATTGTGGACCCGGGACTGGGCTTCGCCAAGAACGAGGGCCAGAACTGGGAGCTCCTGCAGCACCTGGATGTCCTGCAGGCCATGGGCCACAAGGTCCTCGTCGCCGGCTCACGCAAACGCTTCCTCGGCAGCCTCCTGACCGTGGCCGGCAAGGCCGCCCAGCCGGTTGAACGCGACGCCGCCACCGCCGCCATGACCGCCATCAGCGCCTTCCGCGGCGCCTGGGCTGTGCGCGTGCACGACGTCGGCGCGAGCCTGGACGCCGTCAAGGTCGCCGCCCGCATGGTTCCCCCGGCACCGGCCGGTTCCGCCACCGCCGGCACCAACTGACCGGCCGGCACCATGGATCAGATCACGCTGAGCGGCGTCACCGCCGTCGGCCATCACGGTGTGTTCGATTTCGAGCGCCGCGACGGGCAGCCCTTCGTTGTCGACGCGGTGCTGCACCTGGACTTCAGCAAAGCGGCCGCTTCCGACGACGTCCTGGACACCGCGCATTACGGCGAGGTGGCCAACTGCATCCGGGACTGGGTCACCGGTGAGCCGCTGAACCTGATCGAGGCCCTCGCGGTGCGGATTGCCGAGGACGTCCTGCAGAAATTCGCCGTCGCCGCCGTGGACATCACCGTGCACAAGCCCAAGGCCCCGATCGAAGTCGACTTTGGCGACGTCGCCGTCAGCGTGCACCGGAGGCGGACGTGAGCCCGCTCTACACCCGTGCCGTGATCGCGCTCGGCAGCAACCTGGGGGAGCGCAGCGACACCCTGTCCGCCGCCGTTGCAGACCTCGTCGACCCGCCGGAGGTGCGCCTGCTGGCCATCTCGCCGATCGTCCAGACCAAGGCCGTGGGAGGTCCGCCGGACCAGCCCGACTTCCTGAACATGGTGCTTGCCGTCGAGACGTCGCTGCCGCCGCTCGGACTGCTCGAGCACTGCCACGACGTGGAGCAGAAGCATTTGCGCGTGCGCGAGGTCCGGTGGGGGCCTCGGACCCTGGACGTGGACATCATCACGTACGGGGATGTGGTGAGCTCCGATCCCGAGCTCACCCTGCCCCACCCCCGGGCCGCGGAACGGGCGTTCGTGCTCTATCCGTGGTCGCTGATCGATCCCGCGGCGGAGCTCAACGGCGAACGCGTGGGCGATCTCGCGGCGAAAGCCGCCGATTTCGCCGACCTTGCCACCTTTGACGGCTTCCAGAACCCCGCCGCAGCGGATGTCACTGCCACGGAGATCACCGGCGTGCCCGGTGCGGCGGAGCGGCCGTGAAGCTGACCAGCCCCCTGCTCCTGCTGGCCATTTGCGTGGTCCTGGCCGTGGCCGGCTGGTTCGCCACCATGCTCTCCGGCCGCTACGGCCTGGCCACCCCGGTGCTGCCGCTGACGGGCCTGGTGACCATGGGCGTGATCGTGGCCCTCACGCTGGTGCTGGGCATCCGCGTGCTCCGGTGGCGCAACGGCAAGAAGAAGAAAATCCTCAACCCCATCCTGGCTGCCTGGACCCTGGTCCTCGCGCAGGCCTGCGCCTACACCGGCTCGGTCCTGCTGGGCTGGCACGCGGGAATCGTGGTGGAGCAACTGAGGCTGTGGAACCTGCGCAGCAACCAGGAGATCACCTGGCAGGCCCTGGCCATGGCTGGCGGCGGCCTGATCATGGTGATCGTCGGGCTCGTCGTCGAGCGGTTCTGCCGGATTCCCCCCGAGGACGGCGACGCCGATTCCCGGCCAGGCGTGCAGGGAAAGCGCAGCAAGCCGTCGGCGGAAGGCGAATATGCCTACCGAAGCGATTGATCCTCCGGGCATCGACTGGCTCCGGGTCTCCCCGAAGTACGTCACGGTGCGCCTCGCGGGGTGGGCGCTGGGAACCCTGGTCGCGGTGGCCCTGCTGTCGCTTCCCCTCATCCTGGTGCTGACCGGCGTGTGGACCTGGCTGCCGGTCTGGCTGGCCGTCGCCCTCCCCGCGGTCGCGCTGCTGCTGGCCCTGTGGCGGCTCGCGCTGATTCCCCGGCAGGTGCGCTCGATCGGCTACGCCGAGCGTGAGGATGACCTCCTGATCCGGCGCGGCATTTTCTTCCAGCGCACCCTCGTGGTTCCTTACGGGCGGATGCAGTACGTCGACATCGCGGTGGGCCCGGTCGAACGCCAGCTGGGCCTGTGCACACTGAAGCTGCACACCGCGGCCGCCGCGACCAGCGCCGAGATTCCCGGGCTGCCCGCGAGCGAAGGCGCCCGGCTCCGCGAACAACTGTCCGCCCGCGGCGAAGCCCGGCTGGCCGGGCTGTGACGGGAAGGCCGTGACGGGATGGCGCTGACACCGGAGGATGCCGGACGCGCCGCCGACGCAACCGCCGTCGGATCCGGTATCGAAGGAACTGCCGACGCTGGCTGGCTGCGCGTACACCCCGCCTCGCCCTTTGTCCGCGGCTGGGTGGCGCTGGCTGCGCTGCTGTTCTTTTTTGGACGCGACAGTTTCGAACGGTTCCTGCAGGGCGGCCCGCTCTTTGACGAGCGGCTGGCCGGACGGGCGCCCTGGCTGCTGCTCGGGGGCGGCGCCCTGATTCTGCTGACCGTTCTCGGCTACGTCCTGAGCTGGTACTTCACCCGCTACCAGGTGGCCGGCGGCTACGTGCGAGTCAACACCGGGTTCCTGTTCAAGCAGCAGCGGCAGGCCAGGCTGGACCGGGTGCAGGCGATCGACGTCGTGCAACCCCTGCTTGCACGGATCTTCGGACTGGCTGAATTGCGGTTCGAAGTCGCCGACGCCGGCCAGTCCGCGGTGCGCCTGGCGTACCTGCGCGCGGACGAGGCCCGGCAGCTCCGCGCGATAATCCTGGCCCGCGCCTCCGGTGCCGCGGGCGGGACACCGGTGCGGGAGCCGGGAGACCCGGAGTCCGGAGAGCCGGCGGCCGCCGCCGTGGAAGCCCCGGAACAGGCCGTGCTCACCGTGCCGCCGCCGCGCCTGGTGGGCTCGCTGCTCCTGAGCGAACAAAGTGTCGTGATCCTGGCTGGCGGCATTGCCTCGGTGATGCTCTCCGCCGTCACGGAAAACCGGAACTTCACGGTCTTCCTGATCCCTGCCGCGATCGGGCTCATCGCCTCCTACTGGTCCTCGTTCAACAAGGGCTACAACTTCACGGCCGCCATCTCCCCGGACGGCATCCGGCTGCGCTACGGCCTGCTGGACACGCAGGCGCAGACCGTTCCGCCGGGCAGGATCCAGGCGCTGAAGGTCAGCCAGCCGCCGCTGTGGCGGATATTCGGCTGGTACCGGATCCAGGTCAACGTGGCCGGCTACGGCCTGGCCGGCAGCGCCGGCGAAGGATCGGCCCGAACCACGCTGCTTCCGGTGGGATACCTCGGCGACGTCATGGAAATCCTCTCCCTGGTGCTCCCGGATCCCGGGACCCCGGACCCGGTGGGGCTGTTCACCGCGGGGATCACCGGCCTCGCGGACCCTGCCGGGACCCCGGACAGCGCAGCGGGGAAGGACCCCGACGGCGGCTTCGTCACCAGCCCGCGCCGGGCCCGGTTCCTGGCGCCGCTGGGCTGGCGGCGCAACGGCTTCGCGGCAACGGAGACCGCCCTGCTCCTGAGGTCGGGCCGCTGGTGGCGGAACTTCGTGGTGGTGCCGCACCAGCGCACCCAGTCCATGGCGCTCCAGCAGGGCCCGCTCGCCCGGCGGTTCCGGGTGGCGGACCTGGTCCTGCACACCACGGCGGGTCCGGTGGCCCCGCGGCTCATCCAGGCCGGGCTCGACGAGGCCCGGGCCCTGTTCGATGCCCAGTCGGCCCGTGCCCGTGCCGCGCGCAAGCACCAAAAGAGCGAACACTGGCTGGAGCCGGCGGCCCAGCCGGCCGCACCACCCGCCGAAGACCCCCAGGAAGGCCCGCATCATGGCTAAACCAGGACGCCTCGGCGTCGGAATCATTGGCGCAGGGAAGGTCGGCGCCGTCCTGGGGGCGGCGCTGCGCGGAGCCGAGCACGCCGTCATCGGGGCGTCCGCCGTTTCGGACGCCAGCAAAGAACGCGTCGAAACGCTCCTGCCCGGCGTCCCGATCCTGGACGTGCAGGACATCGTGGAGCGGGCCGAACTGGTCCTGCTCGCCGTCCCGGACGATGCCCTGGGCCCGCTGGTGAACGGACTGGCCAAGCTCGGCGCCTGGCAGCCCGGCCAGCTCGTGGCGCACACCTCCGGGCGCTTCGGCGTCGGGATCCTGCATCCGGTCCGCGCCGCCGGTGCCGTGCCGCTCGCGCTGCACCCGGCCATGACGTTCACGGGCATGAGCCTGGACCTCACCAGGCTCCTGGACTGCACCTTCGGCGTCACGGCCGACGCAGCGATGCTGCCGATCGCCCAGGCACTCGTCGTCGAAATGGGCGCCGAGCCCGTCGCGATCGCCGAGGCCGACCGCGTCCTGTACCACGCTGCCCTCGCGCACGGCTCCAACCACCTGGTCACGCTCGTGGCGCAGGCCTCGCAGCTGCTCCGCGACGTCGGCGTCGACGCCCCGGACCGGATGCTGGGCCCGCTGCTGCGCGCCACCCTCGAGAACGCCCTCGCCTCCGGTGAAACGGCCCTGACCGGGCCCGTGGCCCGCGGCGACACCGGCACGGTGGCCGCGCACGCCGGCGCCCTCCGCGAGTACGACGGCGGCGCGGCCGGCGATATTCTTGAGGCGTACCTGGCCATGGCCCGGGCGACAGCCCGCCGGGCAGGAAGCCGCGGGCTCCTGAAGCCGGAACAACTCGAAGGCATCGAACAGGCGCTCGGCGGCCCCGGCCAGAACGGGACGCCCGCCCCGGAAGGACCCTGACATGGCAATCCAACTCGTCACCACTGCTGCCCAGCTCCGCGCCGCAAGCGCCCGGCTGCTGGCACAGAAGGGCGGCACGTCCCAGGGCCTCGTGCCCACCATGGGCGCCCTGCACGAGGGACATGCCCAGCTGGCCCGGACGGCCGTCGCCCAGAACGACGTCGTGGCGGCCACCATCTTCGTCAACCCGCTGCAGTTTGGCGAGGCGGCGGACCTCGAACGCTACCCCAGGACCCTCGACGCCGACCTCGCGCTGCTCGACGCCGAAGGGGTGGACCTGGCGTTCGCGCCGGGTGTTGAGGAGGTCTACCCCGGCGGGGCACCCCTTGTGCGGATCACTGCCGGACCCCTGGGCGAAAAATGGGAAGGCGCGTCCCGGCCGGGGCACTTCGACGGCGCGCTGACCGTCGTCGCGAAACTGCTCCACTACGGCATTCCTGGGGCCGGCCTGCCCGGGGGCGGCCAGCCCGCGTACCGCGCCTATTTCGGCCAGAAGGACGCGCAGCAGCTGGCCCTGGTCCAGCGCATGGTGGCTGACCTGAATTTTCCCGTGGAGATCGTGCCGGTGCCCATTGTGCGCTCGGCCGACGGCCTGGCGCTGTCCAGCCGCAACCGATTCCTCTCCGAAGACCAGCGCGAGGCGGCCCTGGTGCTCTCCCGCGCGCTGCGGCTCATCGAGGAGCGCGCCAACGCCCATGAGCCGCTGGACATCGAATCCGCGCAGGCCCTCGTCCGGTCCCAGCCGCTCGTGGAGCTGGACTATTTCGAGGTGGTGGATCCGCGCACCCTCGAGCCCCTCGCGGAGAACTGCCGGGACACCCCGTTCCGCGGCGAAGGGCTGGCGATCATCGCTGCCAAGGTCGGCCCTGTCCGCCTCATCGACAACGCGCCCCTGAACTCCTAGCCCCAACCCCACCACCAATAAGCAACGCGGGGTCAGATACGGCCCATGCCGCCGCCCGTCATCGGCTTATCCGAACCCGCGTTGTTTTCGCGGTGACGGGAATGCCCCCGGGCCCTAGACTGTTGGAACCTGCAGCAGCGCCGACGCTCGCCGGACCCACACTAAACTCCCTGAGGGAATTCCCATGTCAACAGACGTCACTTCCAACGCCTCTGGCGATCCCGCACCGGGCGCTGCGCCCGCCATCCCCGGATCGGCCACGCCGGCCGCGCCCGCGGCATCCACCGCGCCCACCGCGCCGGCAAAGATGCCCCGGGAGTCCGTGGCCATCATCGCCACGCTGCTGGTGGCCACCTTCGTCGTGATCCTCAACGAGACCATCATGAACGTGGCCCTGCAGCGGCTGATGGTGGACCTGAACATCGATGCGCCTACCGTGCAGTGGCTGTCCACGGGTTTCATGCTCACCATGGCCGTCGTGATCCCCACCACCGGGTTCATCCTGCAGCGGCTGACCACCCGTGCCGTGTTCATGCTGGCCATGGGACTCTTTTCCGGCGGCACCCTGCTGGCCGCCCTCGCGCCGGGCTTCGAAGTCCTGCTGCTGGCCCGCATCGTCCAGGCCGGCGGCACCGCCATCATGCTCCCGCTCCTGATGACCACCATCCTCACGCTCGTGCCGCTGGAGCGCCGCGGCGCAGTTATGGGCAACGTCAGCATCGCCATTTCGGTTGCGCCGGCACTGGGCCCGACAGTTTCCGGCCTGATCCTCCAGCATTTTTCCTGGCGGTTTATGTTCGTCTTCGTGCTGCCGATCGCCCTCGCCGCGCTCGCCATCGGGGCCAGGTATCTGACCAACATCGGTGAGACCGAGAAAACCCGGCTCGATGTCCTCTCCGTGGTGCTCACGGTCCCAGCCTTCGGCGGCCTGGTGTACGGCCTGAGCCAGATCGGCGGCGGCCAGGCAGGCTCCCGCACCCCCGCCGTGGTGGCACTGGCCGTTGGTGTGCTGGCCATGGCAGCTTTCGTCCTGCGCCAGTTGAAGCTCCAGAAGACCGGCGGCCCCCTGCTGGACCTGCGCGCCTTCACGTTCCGGATGTTCACCGTTTCCGTGCTGCTGCTCGTGGTGGCCATGATCGCGCTGTTCGGCGCGGTGATCCTGCTGCCGTTGTACCTGCAGGAAATCCGCGGCCTGACCTCCCTCGAGACCGGCCTGGTCCTGCTGCCCGGCGGCCTCGCCATGGGCCTGCTGGGGCCCTTCATCGGCCGCGTATTCGACAGGATCGGGCCCCTGCCGCTGACAGTGACAGGCTCGATCATGATGGTGCTGTCCCTCTGGCAGTTCTCCATGCTGGACGCCACGTCGCCGCTGGGGTGGATCATCGCCCTGCACGTGGCACTCAGCCTGGGCCTGGCGCTGCTGTTCACCCCCGCCTTCACGACGGGGCTGAACCCGCTGCCGCCGCACCTGTACTCCCACGGCTCGGCCATCATGAGCACGCTGCAGCAGGTGGCCGGCGCCGCCGGCACGGCGCTCCTGGTCTCGATCTACGCCTTCGTGGCCGTTGCCTCGGGCATGGTCGCCGGCATGCATGCCGCATTCCTGACGGCGGCCGTCATAGCCGTCGCCGCCGTCGTACTGTCCACCATGATGCGCAAAACCGAAGGCGCGGGACACCCGGCCGCCCACTAGCTGCAATTAAAAAAACAACTGTGAGTCTTGCAGTGGTTGGTCTGGGACTAGCTGGCAGTGTTGATGCCGGTCGTTCTGCCGGGCGCGTGACTCGAAAAACAATTTGCCCCTTGAGGGTGCGTTTCCCCCGACTTGTCCGCACTGGGCGGAGCGGCCGGTGTTGGCCTGTCCCACATCGGTGGCTTGATTAGAAGCTTGCCCAGCCTTTGCAGGTTGTGGCTCATCACAGTTTTGCCTCGAAGAGACCCTTCCCAGGTTCAACGTCGGCCGTCATGCGGCCGTTCTTGCCCGTTCGAAAGGAAGGAGGGTCGCTGCGTTGACTATCGTTGCTCAGACCCGCCCGTTCGTCATCGGCGTGGACTGCCACGCCCGCACCCACACGTACGCCATCATCGAGGCCAGCACCAGGCGACAGATCGCGTGCGAGCAGTTCCCGACCACCCCGGCAGGGATTTCCCGCGCACTTGCCTGGGTAGGCCGACGGACAGACGGCGACATGGCCTGTCTATGGGCCGTCGAGGGCATCGGCTCCTACGGGGCGCGCCTGGCCAGGGCAGTAACCGACGCCGGCTACGACGTCGCCGAAGCTCCCGGATGAACGCCCGCGGGCGCCGGGGAATCGGCAAATCCGACCCGCTGGACGCCGCCGCCATCGGAACCGCTGTCCTGGGGCTGGAGGAGTCCCAGCTCCGAGCTCCGCGACGGGATGAAGGAACCCGCGCTGCGCTTAGGATCCTGAGCGCAGCGCGGGATCAGTTGACCCGGGACCGAACAATGAATGCCAACGCACTCCTGGCCTTGCTCCGGGCCCATGATCTCGGGATCGACGCCCGCAAACCGCTGGTTCCCGCCCAGATCGCCACTATCACCAGATGGCGGGACCGACAGGAACCGGTCGAACTTTCGATCGCCCGCGAGGAAGCAGTTCGGTTGGCACGCCGCATTCTCGAAGTGACCACCCAGCTGGCTGCGAACCAGAAACGCATGACAGAGCTGATCCAGCAAAGCCCCGCTGCGCCGCTGTTGGAGATGGTAGGCGCCGGGGCTGTCACGGTCGCTACTGTCCTGACAGCGTGGTCGCATCCAGGAAGGGTTCGCAGCGAAGCTGCTTTCGCCTCGCTGGCAGGGGTGAATCCCTTGCCGGCCTCGAGCGGTAACACTGTCAGGCACCGGCTTAACCGGGGCGGTGACAGGCGCCTCAACCGGGCCTTGCACACCATCACCATGACCCGGATGACCCATGACTCCGGAACGCGGGAGTACGTCGCCAAACGCACCCAAGAAGGCCGCAGCTACCGCGAAATCCGCAGATCCCTTAAGCGCTACATCGCCAGAACCCTACCGCCAACGCAACGCCCTTTACGCCGCTGCGGAACCCCCCATTCCACGTTGTTGGAATGGTCGGCCTTTGGGGACCGGACCCTCCGAACTTTCAGGCTTTGCTTTGAGACGACCGGGCGCGCCTGCCTGAAAGTTATGCATGGTCCTCAGAAACGTGGTGGGCCTTTCCGCAGGTTTGTCTAAGGTTTTGATCAAGATCCTTGCAGGTAAACGACAGGGAGGTCTAAGGTCGGCGCATCACTCGTTGGGGGTTCGGGCTTTCGGCAACTGGGAATTGCCGCGGATCATTTTCGTAGAAAGTTCTTGGGGGATGTCTACTGCTCGGAGTCTGGTTCGGTCTGCCCTTTTCACCCTGTCCCTGTGCTGAGGCTGTGGCTTAGCGTACTGCTGGTCCTGGCGGTGGGGCCTGTCGGTCTTCTGGGCATTGCTGGCCCTCTACCGTCTGCGCATGCTGCCGGTACGGTGATCACCAACCAGACAATTAGCGCGGACGCAGTGTGGACGGCGGCGGCATCGCCGTATTGGGTTCCGGGCACGCTGAGAATCAACGCCGGGGTGCGTTTGACCATGGAGCCCGGCGTCATCGTGAAGATCGGGAACACTTCCAGCAGTAATGGTCAGATCATCGTCGACGGGCAGCTGACCGTGCGTGGATCTTCAGCTGCCCCGGTGATCTTTACTTCATACCGTGATGACTCTGTTGGTGGTGATACCAATGGGGACGGCGCTGCATCGTCACCCCAGCGGGGGGATTGGTATCACATTTATTTCAGCGATTCTGCGAGGTCCCAGTCGGTGATGGACCGCGCTGTCGTCCAGTATGGTGGCTACGGGTCGGGGGGCCTCTGCGGGCCCTATGCAGAACTACGGGTAGCTGCGGGTGCTGTCTTGTCATTGACGAACAGCGATGTTCGCCATTCTCAGTATGCGGGCGTTTCAGTCGAGTTCGGGGCCGGAGAGGTTCGGGTCGCCAATAACAGGTTCTCTGAGAGCAACTGTGGCATTGGCGCTCCCACCGGGGCGATCACGGATAATGTCTTTGAGGGCACAATTTCGGGCTACGCCGCAGCGTTCCTCGGATCGAATAACGTGAAGTTCTACGACAACTACGTGTCCAAAGCGGTCCTCGCGAACAGCTCGCCGGGCCCAACCCGGCAGCAGTTGGACATGCGGGGGAACGCCTTGATTGGTGGGGTGTCGAATGAGCCGTCGAACCAGGACGCACAGGACCTCGCCTATAACTGGTGGGGCCATGGTGTGGATGACCCGCCGACTGGTTGCTTTAGCTTCCAAACCACGTACATCCCGGATGTGACGTATGCCTTGGTGAACGGAAGCGCCTGCTATCAGCAGGGCAATCCGTCCATAGCGGGCTACTTTACGAAGGTCACGCCAGCACTCACGGCAGCACCGCCGATTCCCTCGGCCGGGGTTACCGGGACGGGCACCTATGCCGGGTCTGTTGCTGATGAACAGATATATGGCCCGGATGGGGGTTCGGAGTTCGGGACCGCGCCGGTCGGTTCGCAGTCCGACCCGGTGAACACTGCGATTGGCGCGCTCGTGCATTCGGAGTCCGACCTTGCCCTGGCGTCAAAGACTGGGAACCTTAGCCTGAACCGCTTCTACACCTCCGCCGATGCGGCGGAAGGTCCGTTCGGCCGAGGCTGGAGCCTGGGCTACGACATCCGCCTGAGCGTGCAGGGGCCCGAGGCTGTATTGAAAGCAGGCACCGGCCAGCGGCTGAAGTTCACGAAGAACGCGGACGGCAGCTTCACGGCACCGCCAGGAGCAACCTCCGGCCTGGCCCAGAACGCGGACGGGACCTTCACCGTCACCACCCGCTCGGGGCTTGTTCATTCCTTCGATGCCGCGGGGCGGCTGACAGCACTTACTGACGGTTCGGGTCGCGGACCCGCCTACATGTATGACGGAGGCGGAAGACTGACCCAGGTCAGCGACGGCGGCAGATCGATCTCATTCACCTGGGACACCACAGCGGGCCGCATCACCGGCGCCCTGACTTCGGCGGGGCAGTCCGTGACCTATAGCTACACCGGCGGGCTGCTGACCGGGGCCACGAACGCCCTGGCCGGGACCACCACCTACACCTACGACGCCGGGCAACGTCTCTCGGAGATCAAGGCACCTTCGGGCCGCACGATCGTCAAGACCGTGTATGACAACAGCACCGGGCGGGTGGCTGAGCAGTGGGACGGGCTCGGCAACCGCAACGTCTTCACCTGGGACCCGGCGGCCTCGACGGCGACCATGACGGATTCCCGCGGCGGGCTCTGGAAGGACGTCTACCTCGGTAATGTGCTGCAGCGCCGGATTGACCCGGTCGGGAACGCCACGGAGTACGAGTACGATAGCCAGCTGCGGCTGATCGCCACGTATGGGCCGGACGGCATCCGCAACGGGTTGTCCTACACCCCCGGTGGCGACGTGAAGTCCTTCCAGGGCACCACACCGATAGTCCGGTCAGAGTACAACACCCAGCACATGCCCACGACCACGGTCAACGCCCGTGGGAACAGCAGCACCCGCGGCTACGACGCGGCCAACAACCTCACCCAACTGGCCCGTCCCAATCCCGCCGGCGGGACCCAGACCAGCTCGATGGCCTATGACCCGATGGGTAACATCACCTCCGCAACGGACCCGAGCGGCAACACCAGCACCTTCGAATACAGCTCCGACGGGGACCCCATCAAGACCACATCCCCGCTGGGCTCCGTGACGTCCATGGGCTACGACAACGCCGGACGGGTCGCCAGCATGGTCTCCCCCCGAGGGAACGCCGCCGGCGCGGACCCGGCCCAGTACACCTGGCGGTACGAGTACGACGCCCTTGGCCGAATGGTGAAGGCGACCAACCCGGCCGGGCAGTTCGAGACACTTGATTACGACATGGATGGCCAGATCATCAAGGCCACGGACACCTCCGGCCGTTCCACCACCTACCAGTACGACGCGGCCGGGCACGTCACCAGCGTGCAGGGGCCGGACGTGAGTGTCCCGGCTACCACTACGGCCTACGACTCCAACGGCAAGATCACAGCCCTGACTGATTCAATGGGCCGGACAACGGCATTCCAATACGACGCTGCCAACCGGGCCACTACGGTGACCAACCCGCTGGGAACCTATACCCTCACCTACACCAGGCGGAACCAGATTGCGACCGTGACGGACCCRCAGAACGCGGTCACCTCGTACACGTATGACCCGGCAGGCAGGCTGACACGGGCCGATCTACCGGGCACGGACAGCGACGTCACCTATACCTACGATGCGAACGGCAACCGCGTCTCCATGGCGGATCCCAACGGCACCACCTCCTACACCTACGATTCTCTGGACCGGCTCACCACAGTCACTCGAGGCGGGCGGACCTTCACTCTCGCCTACGACGCCGGGTCCCGGCTGACCGGCCTTACGAGTCCCGATGGGGCAGTCACCGGCTACACATACGATGCGGACGGCCGGGTCACGCAAGTCAAGAACGGCACCAGCGTCGTTGCGGACTACACCCACGACCTGGACGGCAATACCCTCACGATCGCGCGGGCCGACGGCTCAACAGCCACCCGCACCTACGACAACCTCGGGCGGCTCACCCGAATCACCGACGCCACCACCGTCGCGATACTCCTGGACGAGACGTACGCCTACGACACCGCGAGCAACCCCCTGACCATCACTCGCCCGGACGGTACAACCGACACGTTCAGCTACGACTCCCGGGACCGGCTTACAAAGGCCTGTTACACCACCGCCTGCGCCGCCAGCAGCGAAGTCCTGGAATGGACCTACGACCACGCCGGCAACGTCCTCACCGAAGTCCGCAACGGAGCAACCACAACCCACACTTACAACACCAAAGGCCAGCGCACCCAAACCACCGCCCCCGGCGGCACCACAACCTACACCTACGATCCGAAGGGTCAGGCCCTCACCGCCGGCGGCACATCCTTCACCTACACCACTGGTGGCCGCACCGCCACGGCCACCACCCCGGCAGGCGCCCCCACCTACCAGTACGACGGTGACGGCCGCCGCCTCAGCGCCACCCTTGGGACCGCGAAAACCAGCTTCGAATGGGACCCCTTCTACCAGCTGACCAACGAACTGGACACCAACGGCGCCCTTATCCGCCACTACACCAACGGCGACCAGCCCCTCACCGCCCACGACGCCGCCGGGACGGCTGCCTACTTCCACACTGACCGGCTCGGATCCATCCGCGCTCTCACCGACGCCACAGGGACCGTCACCTCAGTAGGGGCCTGGGAACCCTACGGCCGGCCCCGGGTCACCGGCCCGAACAACCCCAACGCCCCGCCCCTGGGCTGGCTCGGCCAATACCGAGACCCCACTGGCCTTACACACCTCCGCGCCCGCCAATACAACCCAAACGCCGGCATCTTCCTCACTACAGACCCCGCCGCAGCCACCACCACCTCCGGCACCTATACGTACGGATCTTCCAACCCCCTTCGATACATCGACATCACCGGCCTCTTCTCATGGAATGAGGCCCTCGGCAACATCCAACAAGTCAGTGGAATCGTGTCCGATGTCGCCGGAGTTATAGCCATCGCAGCAGCCGTAACCGGCGTTGGTGCACCGATAGCCGCCATGGCTGGCGGCATAGCCCTCGCCGCCGGTGCAATACACGCCGGAACCAAAGCCATCCAGGCGTACAACACCTGTAACAGCGGCAAAGGATCCTGCGGCGACGCAGTCGCCGACGTACTCCTTTCAACCGCAGCCGTAGTCCCAGGAGGGAGACTCATCAAGGGCGCGGCTTCCGGAGCGAAGGCCATGTCCAGGGTGGCAAGAGCCGGAGATGAATTAGTCGATGTCTGGCGCGTAGTAGGGTCAGATGAGGCAGCCCAAATTGCAAGGTCAGGTACCTACCGAGTCCAGCCCGGAGGAATGGGCAAATACTTCTTCCCGACCCAGGGGCAAGCCGAAAACTTGGGACAGGGGTACATAAAAATAGGCCAGGGACAACAAACGCTCACGCACGGACAAGCGCCTCGATCGGTCATTGACCGGGCTGAACCTGTTCACGCCGCAAGCGAAGGCCCCGCCTGGTTCGTTCGCACAGCAGATATTCCATCCATTTGCAACGTCATCTGCATAGGACCGATCGGCCCATGAGCCCACATACAGTCTCGGCACAGTTCTGCTTCTACGCGGCAGAAAGCGGTGGTCTAGCGGCGGAAATGACAAGCCCAACGCCGTCCTTGATCATGATCTTCCCTCCCCTGACTGAGGCTGAGGAAGAGCCAGTTCAATTCGGTGCCATCCTTGATTTGGCCGGCGAGAATGTTCGACCCGACTCGATGCCGGAAGGAAAGCTCATCTTCTGGTCAGATTTATCAAGGTTGTATGCCTCCAAAGGTGTTGCTTTCCAAATCTGGTACGACGGACGATTTGTAGGAGAGGGAAGAGTCAACGACATCGTGGAAGATGCCTGAGTTCGGGTAGCACTTCATGATTCCAGCTATTGTCTCGTAAACGTACAGCTTTTCAAGACACAGTCCCCGGGCCTCGGGAGGGGCAACGGCCGTCGCGCGAGCAGACGGAATAGCCGCGTACTCGGCGTCTCGTAAAGGCGTCTCGCCGTAAATCGTCTCGCTGCGGGCGCGTCGGCGACTTTTCGAGTCAGAATTGCTTCATGAGGCAACTGGGTTACACCCGGGTCAGTACTTCCAGCCAGGACGCCCAGCTCCAGCTGGACGCAATTGTTGCAGCTGGTGTGCAGGAACGTGATGTCTTTGCCGACGTGACCTCCGGAAGCAAGACGGCGACCGAGCGCCCCGGAATGAAGAGGCTCCTCGAGTACGCCGTCGAGGGTGACACGGTCGTTGTGTGGCGGGTGGACCGGCTGGGCCGATCATTGATAGACGTGCTCAACACTGTGGCCTTGCTGCGCGGCCGCGGTGTCCAGGTCCGGTCCATCTCCGATGGCATCGACCCGGCAACCTCGACCGGACGGCTGATGCTGAACATGCTCGCAACCCTTGCCGAGTATGAGCGCGAGCTCATCGTCGAGCGGGTCAATGCCGGCATCGCTGCCGCTCGGCAAAGCGGCACACGTTTCGGGCGGCTGCTTTCCGACCCCGCAGTCATTGCCGACAAACTCGCGATCGCCCAGGACGCTCGCGCCAAAGGCCGCACCGCCGAGGACGCCGCCCGTCTCGTTGGCTGGAGCCGCGCAACGCTCTACCGCCACCAGCAAGCCGGTGCCGCGAGCGAGAGCACCACAATCTAGCCCGAAAACCACGCGCTGCATGAAGACTCCGGTTTCCGACCTCCTTAGCCAGCGACCAGGTCTACTGCACGGACCTCGCTTCGCTCGGGCTGTAGAAGCCTTTTTCTGTTTATTGCTGCTGTCCTTATGGTGTTGTCGGGTGGTTCCGTGGCCGTTGTAGGGTCGTGGCTACCCAGGGGAGGCGGGTATGGCTTTGTTGCTGTGGCCGGACGATTCACGTCGTGACGGCTCCGTAGGATTGGCCGCCCGCCACCCCGCGATGACCCGACCGCTGATTGAGAGACGCGACATGATCGCCGGATAAGGACACGACGGCGCGGTTATCTGCCGGGTTCCACCCATCCGACAGACTGGAGGCTGTTTTGGCGAAATTGTGGGCCGGCATCGATGCCGGCAAAGCCCATCATCACTGCGTCGTGATCGACGCCGACGGAAACCGTCTGTTCTCGCAGAAAATCCCCAACGACGAACCGGCCCTGCTCGAGCTCATCGCCGCCGTTCTGAAGCTCGGGGACGGGGACGAGGTCATCTGGGCGACGGATCTGAACCACGGCGGCCCGGCGTTGCTGATCGCCCTGCTCGTCGCCCATGGCCAGAGCATCCTCTATATCCCGGGCCGGATCGTCCACCACGCCTCCAAGCTCTACCGCGGCGAGGGCAAAACGGACGCCAAAGACGCCGCCGTGATCGCGGACCAGGCCAGGATGCGCCGCGATCTGCAGCCGCTGCGGGCCGGGGATGAGATCAGCACCGGGCTGAGGATCCTGACCGCCCGCCGGGCGGACAAATCCGCGGACCGGGTCCGCGCGATCAACCGCCTGCAGGCCCAGCTGCTCGAATACTTCCCCGCTTTGGAGCGGGCCTTTGACTACAGCCGCTCCAAGGCAGCGCTGCTGCTGCTGACCAAACACCGGACCCCGGACGGGATTCGCCGTACCGGCCAGGCCAGGCTCCATGCCTGGTTGAAGAAACACGGCACCCGTTCGTCCGCCGCGGTCGCCCAGGCCGCGGTGGATGCTGCGAAATCCCAGCACACCACCGTCCCGGCCCAGCACATGGGGGAGCTGATCGTCGCCGCCCTCGCACGGGAGATCATCACCCTGAACGAGGAACTGGCAGAGCTCGATGCGCTGATCAGCGTGAAGGTCACCGAACACCGGCACACCCGGACCCTGCTCAGCGTGCCCGGCTTCGGCCCCGTCCTGGCCGCGGAGTTCCTGGGCGCTACCGGCGGGGACCTCACCGTCTTTCAGACCGCGGACCGGTTCGCCGGCGTCGCCGGACTCGCCCCCGCACCCCGGGACTCCGGCCGGATTACGGGCAACCACCACCGCCCCCGCCGCTACGACCGCCGGCTGCTGCGGGTCTTCTACCTCTCCGGGCTATCGGCGCTGAAATCCTGCCCGGCCTCCCGGGCCTACTACGACCGCAAACGCGGCGAAGGCAAAACCCACGTCCAGGCCATGCTCTCCCTGGCCCGCCGCCGACTGAACGTTCTCTGGGCCATGCTCCGCGACGGCACCACCTACACGCCAGTCCCGGCGGAGGCACAACCACTGGCCGCCTGACGAGTCGACACCGGGCCCGGACCGGAGCGCAACGTTCCGTTCAGCGATTTCAAGTGCTAAGAATTTTCCGAGCCAGTTCGACGAGAACCGCCATTTTTCGCTGTGATTCCTCTTTGAGAACCGGGTTTGTCTTTGCATCGAGGTACCAGCCGAGCCGGTCATAGGCATGAACAACCGCCTCAGTGCCCGTGGTCGTCTCCTTCAACGTGACGGTCATTCCTACCGGAATGCTCTTTCGACCCCACGGCAGCATCGTGCCCCATATACGGAGAGAAAAGTTCGATCCCTCACGCACGGAGACCGACTCGCCTTCGTTGCGCGGAATGTAGCCCGCAGCCCTCAATCCCGCCATCAGCACCGCAATCGATTCTGGCGCTGTCGTTTGAACGGGAATTGATTCGCTTAGCTCGTAGATGCTCTCCATCGGGATCCCCTTGTCTCGGCACAGTCACATGCACGGCTCGACACATCCCTGAACCGTGGTGGTACTGCGAATCCTAATGGGCCGTACAACGAAACATGCAGCTTCTGATCGGGCCAAAAAGCCGTCCGCTTAGGGTCCCACTGCTGGAACGAAAAGGGCCTCGCTGCGCTCGGGCAGCACAAGGTTTTTTTCCTTTTTTGCTGCTGTCCGTTGGATCTTACGTGCCCGCTCCACCGGCTCAACCGTCCTGCGGACGGCAGCCCACCGGATGCCTTGGGTCGGCGCTGCGCTGATTTCCTCCCGCAATCCATCCGCTGCTTGCCCTTCGGGTTGCCCCGGCTCCGTCGGGCACAGCTACGCGATGCTCCGCCAGCAGGCAAAAAACATGGTGGGGGAGAGGAAGCCGGTTGTTGAGGCACCCGCCCCGCCCCAAGAAACGGAGCATCACCCCATGAACACACAAACCATGACCGGCACGGTCACGGCCGACACCGCCGAACCTGTCACTGCCCCGGCCCTTCCCGCCGACGACCGGGCAGGGGACGGGTATGACTGGATGGACACCCTCGAAGGCACCGCCTGGTCCGTGCTGGCGAACTGGGGCAGCGAGGGCTGGGACGCCGGATCCTGGCCCTACATCATCGTCGCCGTCGCCCGCACCCGTGACGGGAACGGGGAACTGTTCGGCTACGGCACCTACGTCGAAGGCGACACCGCGACTTATTGGTTCCGGTCCCAGGACGCCTGCTTCGGAGCGATCACCGCCGAGGTGTTCTTCCACTGGGCCTCCGGCCAGTCCGACGGCCCGGACAACCTCCCCGCCACCGCGGCCAGGCTGCCGGAGCAGGACCGGAAGCCCTACCCGGGCTGGGCGGACTAGAAGCACCTTGGGCGTCCCGGCCGCCACCGGCCGGGACGCCGGAGCGGCACACCAATATCCGTTGACAACATCATTGAGATTCCTTCGGATCATACGTGCCCGCTCCACCGGCTCAACCGTCCTGCGGACGGCGGCGCAGCCGATGGCTTGTGTCGGCGCTTCGCTTATTTCCTCCCACAAACCATCCACTGCCTGCCCTTCGGGTTGCCCCGGCTCCGTCGGCCACAGCTACGCGCTGCTCCGCCAGCAGGCACAGAAGCGTCGGGGGGAGAGGGGAAGCTGGCCGGTCACCAAAGCCGCCCCGCTATGGTCCGCGCCAGCACCCGATTCCAGCCGCTTGACAGACATAGAAGCGTCGCGGGGTGACTTAGCGCCGGTCCGGACCTCCGGAATGGGCGCCATTTGACCCAGCGTTGCTTGATAGGGCGTTGCGTGGTGCGGGTTAGCCTGCGTAAAACGCGCTCAGCTCGGCGATCAGCTTGTCCGGCGCCTTGTTGACACCGTCGTGGCCCATGCCCGGCAGGATCGTATAGCTGGAGCCGGAGAGGACATCGTGGATCTGGGCGCAGGCCACCCCGAAATAGGCCGGACTTTTCTCGCCCACGATGATCAGCGTTTCCAGCGGCAGTTCCAGGAAGGGTTCGGCCGGCATGTCCGCGGCGATGATCGCCTTGATCTCGCGGACGCCGGTCTGCATGAGGTCGCGTAGCTGCTTGCCGATCGGGGTGCCCGCCGAGAGCTTGTTCGCCAGCGTCAGCATGGACAGCGGCATCCGGGAGAGGGCGCTGCCGGTCTCCAGGCCCTTGAGCAGGACGGCGAGGGCGCGGTCGTCGTCGCCGGCTGCGGTCGCCCGCTCGTATTCGGGCGTCCAGTCCGCCGTGACGCTGTGGTTGACGGACACGGCGGGGTCGTACACGGCCAGCCGTTCCACCGGCAGGGTGCGGGCCGCGTGCAGGGCCACTGCCCCGCCGAAGCTGTGGCCGAAGACGTCCGTGCTGGCGGTGTGCTTCATGACGGCGTCGAGGTCGTGGATGTCCACGTCGAGGGTGTAATCCTCAGGCTGCGGGGAGGACGAGCCGCGGCCGCGACGGTTGAAGGTGTGCACCGGCCGTCCCAGTGATGCGCTGAGTTTCTGCGCGAAACGGGTGTAGTCGGCGGCCGTCACCATCGAGGCCGGCACGACGACGATGCCCGAACCCGCCGAGGCGAGCTCGGCGCCCGTGCTCAAAAGCTCGATCGTTCCGCCGTTGGGGGTTCTGATGTTCTCGCGGGTCATGCTCCGAGCCTAGCCGAGGCCACGCCCCAGTGCAGTAAGCCGCGGTGCACTACGGCACCGGTCCAGCACGGCGCAGTCCACTATGACCGCAATCCACTGTGACCGCAGTTCAGTTGTGGTCCCGTCGCAGCGGCGCTGCATGATCGCCCCGCGCTAGTTGCCCAGCCGGCCGCCGGAGACCTCGAGGTAGCAGGCGCCGCAGAGCGACTCGTACCAGACGTCCTGGCCGTCGATCGCAACCTGGTTCCCGTCGAACACCACATGGTCCCCGATCCGGCGCGTGTTGAAGATGGCCTTCCGTCCGCAGCGGCAGATGGTCTTGAGCTCTTCGAGGGTGTGCGCGATCTCCAGCAGGCGCAGGGAACCGGGGAACGCGCGGGTCCGGAAATCGGTGCGGATACCGTAGGCGAGGACGGGGACGTTGTCCAGGACCGCGATGCGGAAGAGGTCGTCCACCTGCTCCGGTTCCAGGAACTGGGCCTCGTCCACCAGCAGGCAGGCCACCGGCGGGGTGTCCACGTGCTGCAGGAGGGCGTCGGGATCGTCGCCGTGGGCCTGGGCGGTGAACAGGTCGCGGGCCGACGCGCCGGCGGGGATCAGGAAGTCCACCGAACGGGTCATGCCCAGGCGGGACACGACGTCGGAGTCGCCCTTGGTGTCCACGTCCGGCTTGGCCAGCAGGACCCGCTGGCCGCGTTCCTCATAGTTGAAGGCGGCCTGCAGAAGCCCCGTAGATTTGCCGGAGTTCATGGCGCCGTAGCGGAAGTAGAGCTTGGCCAAGGGGGTCCTTTCGAAAGGGTCGCCCCCGATTCTAGCGGTCGGTCGCGTCGCAGCCCTCAGCGGCCGGGCCCACTGCGCCGCCACCGGGCCGGCACGCCCGCGGCTGCAAGGCTGCCGGCCAGGCTGACGGGCGGCGGAGTCGCAGCCCCGGGTCCGCCGTGGAGGAACCGGGCCGTGCGGAGGGCCAGCCGGCTTCCCGGCCGGATGGGGCCTTCGTGGAGCTGCCCGGGGACCACGGCGAAGCTGACCGCGGGGACGGCGTCGGCAAGCTGGTGGCTCGTGTCGGCGAAGTAGCCGGGGCTCCAGCCGCCGCTGAGCATGAGGGTGGGGGTGGTGATGGCGGCAAAATCCTCGAGTTCGGCGTCGGCATCCAGTACGGCGCGCATCTCGGCGACGGCCGTGGGCAGCAGTTGCCGCATTTCGGCGCCGAGCCTGGTCCGGGCCGAGAGGATGCTGAGCATGCGCAGTGCGCCCAGGGGCAGCATGGACACCGGGCCGGCCGTCTCCAGGCCTTGCACCAAATGCGCCCAGGCGTGGTCGAGTTCGCCGGCAGCCACGGACCTTTCCAGTTCGGGCCGCCAGCGCTGGGTGAGGTTCCCGGAGAGGCTCACGGCGGCGTCGTAAGTCACCATCCTGCGGATCGGCAGGCGCCGGGCGGCCTCGAGGGCCACGAACCCGCCATAGCTGTGGGCCACGACGTCGCTGGCGCCGGTCTCGCGGAGCACGGTTGCCAGGTCGGCCACCTCGGTGGCGGCGGAATAGTCGGCAGGCTGGTGCGAGGAACCGGCGCGTCCGCGGCGGTTGTAGCAGTGCACCGGCTGGTCCAGCAGCCGGCAAAGTTTTCGGGCAAAGGACCGGTAGAGCGCATCGGTGATCAGGGTCCCGTGCACGACGACGACGCCGGATCCTTCGCCGCGGGACGCCACGGCGGCGTCGGACGCGGCTGTTCTGCCCGGTGCGTGCCCCGCCGGGCGGATGGTGTGCAGCTCAAGGTGTCCCTTGCCGTCGTCGGTCCTCACTGTCCATGTCTCCACAACTTCGAGTCTATTCCCGCACCCCGTCCCCCTGGCCGCCGCCCGGGCAGAACCGGGCCGGGACCTTCCCGGACGCAAATCGACGGTAAACTTGGGGATTGTGACTTCCCAAAACACCCCCACCCCGAACACCGCCGCCGAGCCGCATGATGCCAGCGAACAGACCCGCATCCGCATGGAGAAGCGCGCCAAGCTGATCGAACGCGGCGTCGAGGCATATCCGGTGGGTGTCGAACGCACGCACTCGCTTACGGAAATCCGGGAGAAATACGCCTACCTGCAGGCCGATGAAACCACCGGCGATGCCGTTGGCGTGACCGGCCGCATCGTCTTCATCCGCAACACGGGCAAACTCTGCTTCGCCACCCTCCAGGAGGGCGGCCTGGACGGCAAAGCCGTGCGGCTGCAGGTCATGCTGAGCCTGGCCAACATCGGTGAGGAGGCGCTCGCGGAGTGGAAGTCCCTCGTGGACCTCGGCGATCACGTCTTCATCAAGGGCGAGGTCATTTCCTCACGCCGCGGCGAACTCTCCGTCATGGCGGATTCCTGGACCATGGCCTCGAAGGCGCTGCGCCCGCTGCCCGTGCTGCACGCCGGGCTGAACGAAGAAACGCGTGTCCGCCAGCGCTACGTGGACCTCATTGTCCGCGACGAAGCCCGCGAGATGGTGTACACCCGCGCCGCGATCACCCGCTCCATCCGCGAAACCCTGCACCGCCAGGGCTACGTTGAGGTGGAAACCCCCATGCTGCAGCTGGTTCACGGCGGCGCCACGGCCCGTCCCTTCGAGACGCACATGAACGCCTTCGACCAGAAGATGACGCTGCGCATCGCTACCGAGCTCTACCTCAAGCGCACGGTGGTCGGCGGGATCGACCGCGTCTACGACATGGGCCGGGTCTTCCGCAACGAGGGCGTGGACTCCACGCACAGCCCCGAGTTCACCACTTTGGAGTCCTACGAGGCGTGGGCGGACCAGTTCGTCATGGCGGACCGGATCAAGGAGATCATCCTGGACGCCGCCGACGCCGCCGGTGTGGGCCGCGTGCTGCAGACCGAAGCCGGGGAGATCAACCTCGACGGCGAATGGACCTGGCTGGCTGTCTACCCCGGACTGTCCGACTTCGTGGGCCAGGAAGTAACCCCCGATACCCCGGTTGCCGAGCTGCTTGAGCTGGCTGCCAAGCACGAGGTCAAGGTCGACGCCGCCTGGGAAGCCGAGAAGCTCGTCGTCGAACTCTTCGGCGAACTGGTGGAGCCGACGTTGCTCAACCCCACGTTCGTCTACGACTATCCGCCGTCCGCGCAGCCGCTGGCCCGCCAGCACCGCGAAGACGGCCGCCTGATTGAGGCCTGGGACCTCATCATCGGAGGCATGGAGCGGGGCACGGCCTTCTCCGAACTGATCGACCCGGTCATCCAGCGCGAACGCCTCACCGAACAGTCCCGCCGTTCCGCCGCGGGTGACGTGGAGGCAATGCAGCTGGACGAAGACTTCCTCCGTGCGCTCGAGTACGGCGCGCCGCCCATGGGCGGGATCGGCCTCGGCATCGACCGGCTCGTGATGCTGTTCACCGGATCCGGCATCCGCGAAACGATCCTCTTCCCCCTGTTGAAGCCCGAAGGACACTGAGCATGGACTATATCGCCGTATTGCTGCCCCCCATCGTGGTGGGCCTGCTTTTCTGGTTTGCCATGAAATCCATATTCAATGCCGACAAATCAGAGCGGCAGGCAGAAGCCCGCGCCCATGCCGAAGCCGAAACTAGGGCCAAAGGACCGGAATCCGGGACCCTGGGAAGCTAATTACCCGAAAGAAGTAATAGTTCCCTATTACCGCCTTCGGTTTTCCTTTGGACAGGGTTTTGCGCTTTGACTCCCTGCTGTAACGCGGAGGATACTTATTCCAGATACATCCTGCTTTTCTTAACGCTCGATCTTTGGAAAGAGAGTCCTTTATGGCACAGAAAGTAAAAATCATCCTCGTTGATGATCTGGATGGGGGATCCGCGGACGAAACTGTCCGGTTTGGCCTTGACGGCGTCAGCTACGAAATAGACCTGTCGTCAAGCAATGCATCAGAACTGCGCTCCGCGGTGGACCGATTTGTGACGCACGCGCGCAAAACGTCAAGCGGACGCGCCACGCGCACGAAAATTTCCAGCGGACGGAATCAGGACTCTGCCCAGATCCGCCAGTGGGCACGGGACAACGGCTATGCGGTAAACAGCCGCGGGCGCATCCAGGCTGAAATTCAGGAAGCTTACCAAAAGGCTAATTCCTAGCAGGGACCCGCGTCAGGGTGCAGTGCGGGGCCCGGCATGAGGGCGCAGTATCCAGCCGCAATCACGTTTCATGGCGTCGTAATCGACCGTCTGTCAAATGCCAATGCCCCCGTTATCTGACGGGGGCATTGCCATGCCGGCGTCGGGGCGCCCGTCCAGCAGATCGGCCCGCCCGTCCGGCGATGAACAGACTCCGCCGCCCGTGTTCCTCCCCGGCAGCATTTCCAGGCAGATGTCCCGCACGAGGTGAACCATTTTCCGAAGATGGCCGCAATGGGTCCAGGCTTAGCGGCCATCTTCGGCAATTCGGGAACCTTTGCCATGCCGTCGGCGCCCGTCCGGCATTGCAACGTCCACCCTTCCGGCGGTGCGCCCGTCCGCCCGTCCGCGCGGCCGGAACGGCCCGCTTAGCGGCCGGTTTCGCCCTTCCGGATGGGCAGAATGCGCCGGTCCGGAGGGGTTCCGGGCGGTTCTTGCCCCTGGCCGGGGGACCCGGTCCGGGCGCGGTTGCGCAACCCTCCGGTTTCCCCTGTGGCGAACAAGCCCCAAATCTGGAACCCGGCCACGTAGCATCAAAGTACGTCGTAGCTAGGAGTGTGGCGAAATGTTTGAGCGATTTACGGACCGTGCCCGTCGCGTAGTTGTGCTTGCCCAAGAAGAGGCACGCATGCTGAACCACAATTACATTGGTACCGAACACATCCTCTTGGGTCTGATCCATGAGGGTGAAGGTGTTGCCGCCAAAGCCCTTGAATCCTTGAGCATTTCGCTCGACGGTGTCCGCGAGCAGGTCCAGGAGATCATCGGCCAGGGCCAGCAGGCGCCCTCCGGCCACATCCCCTTTACCCCCCGCGCCAAGAAGGTCCTGGAGCTCTCGCTGCGCGAGGCGCTGCAGCTGGGCCATAACTACATTGGTACCGAGCACATCCTCCTCGGCCTTATCCGGGAGGGCGAAGGCGTTGCCGCCCAGGTGCTCGTTAAGCTCGGCGCAGACCTGAACCGGGTCCGGTCGCAGGTTATCCAGCTGCTCTCGGGTTACCAGGGCAAGGAAGCCACGGGCGCCGGTGTAGGCCCCGGACAGGCTGAGGGGACCCCGGCCGGGTCCGTTGTCCTTGACCAGTTCGGCCGCAACCTGACCCAGGCGGCGCGCGAGAACAAACTGGACCCTGTGATCGGCCGCGAGCAGGAAATGGAACGCGTCATGCAGGTCCTTTCCCGCCGCACCAAGAACAACCCTGTGCTGATTGGTGAGCCCGGCGTCGGCAAGACCGCCGTCGTCGAGGGCCTGGCCCAGGCGATCGTCCGCGGCGATGTCCCGGAGACCATCAAGGACAAGCAGCTGTACACCTTGGACCTCGGGTCCCTCGTGGCCGGTTCCCGCTACCGCGGCGACTTCGAAGAGCGCCTGAAGAAGGTCCTCAAGGAGATCCGCACCCGCGGCGACATCATCCTGTTCATCGATGAGATCCACACCCTGGTGGGCGCCGGTGCCGCCGAAGGTGCCATCGATGCGGCCTCGATCCTGAAGCCCATGCTGGCCCGCGGCGAGCTCCAGACCATCGGTGCCACCACGCTGGACGAGTACCGCAAGCACATCGAGAAGGATGCCGCGCTGGAGCGCCGCTTCCAGCCGATCCAGGTCAAGGAACCCTCCGTCGCGCACGCGATCGAGATCCTCAAGGGCCTCCGCGACCGGTACGAGGCACACCACCGCGTCACCATCACCGACGGCGCCCTCGCCTCGGCGGCGGCCCTTTCCGAGCGCTACATCTCGGACCGCTTCCTGCCGGACAAGGCGATCGACCTGATCGACGAGGCCGGTGCACGGCTCCGCATCCGCCGCATGACTGCCCCGCCGGAGCTCAAGATCATGGACGAGAAGATCGCCGCCATGAAGCTGGAGAAGGAATCCGCGATCGACGCGCAGGACTTCGAAGGCGCCGCTTCGCTGCGCGACAAGGAGCAGAAGCTCATTGCCGAGCGCGCCGAAAAGGAACGCCAGTGGAAGACCGGCGGCATGGACGACATCTCCGAAGTTGATGAAGACCTCATCGCCGAGGTGCTGGCGAACTCCACCGGCATCCCGGTCTTCAAGCTGACCGAGGAAGAGTCCTCGCGCCTGCTGAAGATGGAAGACGAACTCCACAAGCGCGTGGTCGGCCAGAACGAGGCCATCAAGGCCTTGTCCCAGGCGATCCGGCGCACCCGAGCAGGCCTCAAGGACCCCAAGCGTCCGGGCGGCTCGTTCATCTTCGCCGGCCCCACCGGCGTCGGCAAGACCGAACTGGCCAAGGCCCTCGCCGAGTTCCTGTTCGGCGAGGAAGACGCCCTGATCACCCTGGACATGTCCGAGTACTCGGAGAAGCACACGGTGTCGCGGCTCTTCGGTGCCCCTCCGGGCTACGTGGGCTACGAGGAAGGCGGCCAGCTGACCGAGAAGGTCCGCCGTCGTCCGTTCTCCGTGGTCCTGTTCGATGAAGTGGAGAAGGCGCACGCCGATCTCTTCAACTCGCTCCTGCAGATCCTGGAAGACGGCCGCCTGACCGACTCCCAGGGCCGCGTGGTGGACTTCAAGAACACCGTGATCATCATGACCACGAACCTCGGCACCCGGGACATCTCCAAGAGCGTTGCCACCGGCTTCCAGTCCGGCACGGACACGCAGACCGGCTACAACCGGATGCGGGCCCGGGTCACGGAAGAGCTCAAGCAGCACTTCCGCCCCGAGTTCCTGAACCGTGTTGACGATGTTGTGGTCTTCCCGCAGCTGACCCAGGACGAGATCATCGAGATCGTGGACATGTTCGTCGCCCGCCTGGAGAAGCGCCTCAAGGACAAGGACATGGGCATCGAGCTCACGTCCGCGGCCAAGGTTCTCCTGGCGACCCGCGGCTATGACCCCGCCATGGGTGCCCGGCCGCTGCGCCGCACCATCCAGCGCGAGATCGAGGACCAGCTCTCCGAGAAGATCCTCTTCGGCGAACTGCACTCCGGCGACATCGTGGTGGTGGACGTGGAAGGCGAAGGCGACGACGCGAAGTTCACCTTCGCCGGCAACGCCAAGCCGCGCATCCCGGAGATCGCTCCGAGCGTCTAAGCACCATCAACAACGGCCCCGCTGCCCCGAAAGGGACGGCGGGGCCTTTGCGTTGCCCGCCGTCGTGAAGCATTTGCCGGAGATGGCCGCTATGGGAGCTGGCTTAGTGGCCATCTTCGGCGAACGGTGGCCGTGCTGAAGTGCCAGGGCCCGTCCCGCATGATAGGGGAGCCGTGTCTGAAAGCAGTGTTTCACTCTTAGTGAACGTTTTGTGATCGATACCACATACGGTGTTGAATCGGTGCATGGCTGCTAAGGACTCAGAGACCCTGAGCGAACAACCCGAGACCCCCTTCCACGATCTGGACCACTACCTCGCGATCCCCAGAGTGAGCGGTTTGACGCTGAGCCCGGACGGCGCCCGGCTGGTGACCACCGTGGCGACCCTCGGCGCGAAGGGCACCGAATACTGCACCGCGCTGTGGGAGGTGGATCCGGGCGGGGCCAAACAGGCCCGCCGGATCACACGCAGCGCCAAAGGGGAGGCCGGTGCGGTGTTTGCCGCCAACGGCGACCTGTACTTCACCTCGGCCCGTCCCGATCCGGAGAGCCCCGAGGCAGACCCGGTGAACGCCCTCTGGATCCTGCCGTCCGACGGCGGCGAAGCCCGGGTGGCCTTGTCCCGGGCCGGCGGAATCGGCGGGGTCCACGCCGCCAAGGACGCCGACACCGTGGTGGTCGCGGCCTCGGTCCTGGCCGGCTCCACGGACGAGGACAATGACGAGGAACGCCGGAAAGCGCGCAAGGACAACAAGGTCGCGGCCATCCTGCACAGCGGCTACCCTGTCCGCTACTGGGATGCGGACCTGGGCCCGGCGCAGCCGCGGTTGTTCGCCGTCGAACCCGGAGACCCGTTGGAGGCCGGAAAGCCGGCCACCGTCGACGCCGCGCCGCCGCTGAAGCTGCGCAACCTGACGCCCGACGCCGGCATGCGGCTCAGGGACGCCGAATCGGTGCTCAGCCCGGACGGCACGACGATTTACAGCAGCTTCGCCAAGCCCCTCGCCAATGCCGATTCACGTTCCGTCCTGGTCGCCATCGACGTCGCCACCGGCACCCGCACGGTCCTTCTGGACACGAAAGGCCAGAGCTACTTCCCGGGCCCGGTCAGTCCGGACGGCCGGAGCCTGGTGGTGGTCAGCGAAAGCGACACCACGCCGATGGCGGCCCCGCGGGTCTTGCTGCACCTCCTCGACGTCGCCGGCCCGGCGGCCGGGGACGGCGCCCTGACGCCGCTCGCCCATGACTGGGACCGCTGGGCCCGCCCTGCCGCATGGCTGCCGGACGGATCGGCCCTGCTGGTCATCGCCGACGAGGACGGCGCATCGCCGGTATTCCGGATCGGTGTGGCCGGAGACCCGGGCGGGGCGGCCCAAGTGCTACGCCTGACGGCCGACGCCGCGGCGTACACCGACGTCGTTGTCGCACCGGACGGACGCAGCGCCTACGCCCTGCGCAGCTCCTACGAATTCCCCGCCGAACCTGTACGGATCGACCTCGCCTCCGGTGACGTCGTCCGCCTGCCCGCGCCCGCGGAACGCCCCCGCTTCACGGGCACGCTGGAGCGCGTGGAGACGACGGCGGCCGACGGGGCCCGTGTGCCCGCGTACCTGGCCCTGCCCGAGGGCGCGTCCGCCGCGGCCCCGGCCCCGCTGCTGCTCTGGATCCATGGCGGCCCGCTGGGATCCTGGAACGCCTGGACCTGGCGCTGGAACCCGTGGCTGCTGGTGGCGCGCGGCTACGCGGTGCTGCTCCCGGACCCCGCCCTCTCCACCGGCTACGGCCAGGACCACATCCAGCGTGGCTGGGGGGAATGGGGCAAGGCTCCGTTCACCGACCTGATGGCCATCACCGACGCCGTCGTGCAGCGCCCCGACATCGACCAGACGCGCACGGCCGCCATGGGCGGCTCGTTCGGCGGGTACATGGCCAACTGGGTGGCCGGGCAGACGGACCGCTTCAAGGCAATCGTCACGCACGCCAGCCTCTGGGCCCTGGACCAGTTCGGCCCCACCACCGACGCCGCGCAGTACTGGCTCAAGGAGATGACGGCCGAGATGGCGCTGGAGAACTCCCCGCACCTGCACGTGGAGAACATCCGCACTCCCATGCTGGTCATCCATGGCGACAAGGACTACCGCGTGCCGATCGGCGAGGGACTCCGGCTCTGGTACGAACTGCTCGCCAAGTCGCAGCTGGYGGCAGACGGAAACGGCGAAACGGACCACCGTTTCCTGTATTTCCCGGACGAGAACCACTGGATCCTGCAGCCGCAGCACGCCAAGGTCTGGTACGGCGTCGTGGAGCACTTCCTGGCTAGGAACCTGCTGGACAAGGACGTTCCCGTCCCCGACGAACTCGGTCTCTGACGGACCGGGCCCGTGCCGGCAGAGAGCCGGCCGGGCCCGGGGCACCCGTAAGATTGGGCTGTGACTGAGACCGTGACTGAGACCGCGACTGAGACGATCCGCATCCGCCCCGCCCGCACCGACGACGTTGGCGCCATCAAGACCCTCGTGGCGCCGCTGGCCGACCAGCGGATCCTCATGGCCAAGGAAACCGTGGCCTACTACGAAAGCCTGCAGGAGTTCCGGATCGCCGAATCCGAAGACGGCGGGGTGATCGGCTGCGGGGCGCTGCACGTCATGTGGGAGGACCTCGCGGAGGTCCGCACCCTCGCGGCCTCGGACGCCTGGCGCGGCAAAGGCGTGGGCCACGCGCTGGTGGAGCGCCTGCTGGAGGATGCCCGCGCACTGGGAGTCTCCCGGGTCTTCTGCCTGACGTTCGAAGTGGAGTTCTTCAAAAAGCACGGCTTTGAAGTCATGGCTGACCAGACCGCCGTCGACCCCGTGGTGTATTCCGAGCTCCTGCGCTCGCACGACGAAGGCGTGGCCGAGTTCCTGGACCTGGCGCGGGTCAAACCGAACACGCTGGGCAACACCAGGATGATCAAGGAGCTGTAGCCGCCGCCGGGTTGCGGCTGCGCGCGGCTGTTCGCCGGCCAGCGAAGGCGGCGCCCCGGCCAGCGAAAGTGGCTCCAGGCCGGCGCCGGCAGCCGCCAGGAACTCGACGTCCACGCAGGGCTTCCCTTCAGTAAATTTGGTGGATAAACTGATGCCGGCCCAGGGGGTGGGCCGCCATACTTCCGGAGGCAAAAAATTGCACAAAGCCGTGATTTTTCCCGATCTCTCCGCAATCCACAGCTCAATCGCCAGCGCTCCGGCAGGGCCGCCGGACCAGCCGCTGGAAGCGCTGCCGCCCGAACCCGCTAACCACTCCTCGCCCGGCACCGGCGCGCCCGTGACGGGGCAAACCGCCGAGACAGTATCTGCCGCGTCGGGACCGCCGGCCACGTCCCGCGCCCGCAAGGGCCGGCTCGCCGCGCCGCCGTTCTCATGGCTGGGCGTCGATGCCTGGCCGCATTCTCCGGCGTGGGCTGACCAACAGGCCTGAAGCGCGGGGGTTCGGAACGCGCGGCCACAACCCCGCCGCCCCGGGATTCGCAGCCCGCCAGGGAGCCCGGGCCGGGGGAACGGGGAGCCTACCGCCGGCCGTGCCCCGGTAGTAGGGTCTAAGCAAGCAGCCAGGACACCATCCAGGGAGCACCGCCATGAAGAAACTCATCAATGATCCCAAAGCCGTGGTCGACGAGTCAGTGGAGGGGTTCGGGCTTGCTCACGCCGACCTCGTGACCGTCTTCCCGGACCCGAAATACATCGTGCGCAAGGACGCTCCCGTCGCAGGGAAAGTCGGGCTCGTCTCCGGCGGCGGCAGCGGACACGAACCGCTGCACGGCGGGTACGTGGGCCTGGGCATGCTCGACGCCGCCGTCCCGGGCGCCGTGTTCACCTCTCCCACTCCGGACCAGATCCTGCCGGCCACGCTGGCCGTAAGCTCCGGCGCCGGCGTCGTGCACATCGTGAAGAACTACACCGGTGACGTCCTGAACTTCGAAACCGCCGCCGAACTCGCGCAGGCCGAAGGCGTCGAGATCCGCACCGTGCTCGTCAACGACGACGTCGCAGTGCAGGATTCGCTGTACACGGCCGGGCGCCGGGGCGTCGGCGGCACCGTCCTGGTCGAGAAAATCGCCGGTGCGGCCGCCGAGCGCGGTGACAACCTGGACGCCGTCGCCGCGATCGGTGACCGCGTCAACCAGAACGTGCGCAGCATGGGCGTGGCGTTGTCTGCCTGCACCGTTCCGCATGCCGGGGTGCCCAGTTTTGAGCTCGAGGAAAACGAGATCGAGATCGGCATCGGCATCCACGGCGAACCGGGACGGCACCGCATCCCGATGGAAAACGCCGACGGCATCACCGACCGGCTCCTGGATCCGGTGGTCAGCGACCTCGGCCTTGCTTCCGGGGATCAGGTGCTCCTGTTCGTCAACGGCATGGGCGGCACCCCGCAAAGCGAGCTGTACATCGTCTACCGCAGGGCCGCGCAGAAACTGGCCGAGCAGGGCGTCACCGTGGCCCGCTCCCTGGTGGGCAACTACATCACGTCCCTCGAAATGCAGGGCTGCTCCATCACTGTCCTGCGCCTCGATGACGAGATGACAACACTCTGGGACGCTCCGGTGCACACTCCGGCCCTTCGCTGGGGCGTCTGACCGTGGGCTTGGACGTCGGCTGGGCGGTGCGGTGGCTGACGCTTTCGGCGCAGGCCATGGCGGAGCACCGGGTGGAACTGATCGAGCTGGACCGGCCCATCGGGGACTCGGACCACGGCGAGAACATGGACCGCGGCTTCAAGGCCGTGATGGACAAACTTGCCGAGACGCCGCCCGAAACCCCGGCCGCGGCCCTGAAACTGACGGCCATGACGCTGATGTCCAAGGTCGGCGGGGCGGCCGGCCCGCTGTACGGCACGGCGTTCCTGCGGGCCGCCACGGCCCTGGGTGAGGCCTCCGACGTCGACGCCGCCACCCTCGCCGCCGCGCTGCAGGCCGCCCGCGACGGGATCGTCGCCCGCGGCAAGGCCGAATCCGGCGACAAGACCATGGTGGACGCCTGGACACCCGCGATCGAGGCAGCCGCCGCAGCGGCTGGCGACGGCGACGGGGATGTCAGGAAGGTGCTGCTAGCCGCGGCGGAAGCCGCCGAAGCCGGCGCCGTGTCCACGGATCCGATGCTCGCCCGCAAGGGCCGGGCCAGCTACCTGGGGGAGCGCAGCATCGGCCACCGCGACCCCGGAGCGGTCTCCAGCGCGCTGATTCTGCGCGCCGCGGCCGGAGCGGCCGAATGACAGTCCGGCTGGTGGTCGTCTCGCACAGCTCCAAGATCGCGGACGGCGCCGTCGAACTCGCCGCGCAGATGGCTCCCGACGTCCTGATCCTGCCCGCCGGCGGCACCGACGACGGCCGCATCGGCACGAGCCTGGACAAGGTCATGGCGGCCCTGGAGCAGGCTGCCGGTGACGGTGTGGTGGTGCTCGCCGACCTCGGCTCCGCGGTGATGACGGCCGAGTCCGCTGCGGAGTTTGCAGCCGACCCGGGCTCGGTGCTGATTGCTGACGCGCCCATCGTCGAAGGACTCGTCGCGGCCGCGGTGGCTGCCCAGGCAGGGGCCGAAGCGGCGGCGGTGAAGGACGCGGCCGAGGCCGTCTACCGGCCCCCGGCCCATCCCGCGGAGGCGGGGCATGTGCACCAGCAGCCGCCGGACGCCACCGGGGACTTTGAACTCGTCAACCAGACCGGCATGCATGCCCGGCCGGCAGCGAAGATCGCCGGAGGCCTGTCCGCCATGGACGCCGAGGTGACCGTGAACGGCGCCGATGGCGCCTCCATGACCGAACTCATGATGCTCGCCGCCGGCAAGGGAACCGTCCTGCACGTGGAGGCCAGCGGCCCGGACGCCGCCAAGGCGGTCGACTACCTGGAACGCCTGGTCGGCTCGGGGTTCGGTGAGCCGTAAGCGCTAGGGTGCCTGGCGGAGGCCGGCCGCGTCGAGCACGACGCTGGCGGTGATGAAGGTTCCGCACTGCTCACCAAACGGGTGCGCCGACCTGGGCGTGAACGCCGCGGTCCGGGCCGGCAGAGGGTTCCCCGCGGTGTCCGTGCCCGTGGCCGTCACCTCGATCCGGCTGGCGCTCAGCGTCTCCATCATCAGCATTCCGGTCAGGGTCCCGTCGGGTGAGGAAGTGGCCGAGCAGACGCCGTCGCCGCCGTAGGGGCCCGGCTCGCAGCCTTGGTCCACGGCCGTGCTCCCGGGAACCAGTTCGAGGTCCGCCTCCTTGCAGCGGCCGTCCTGGCAGGCGGCCAGGTGGATGGTCCGCACTGACGGGGCGTACTCCCGGTCCACCGTGAGCGACACAACGGGCGCCTGGGCGATCGCCGGGCAGGCGGCCTCCGGCCGGCACGAGACAGCCAGGACTGCGGTGAGGACCAGCACGGCCGCGGCCGCCAGCTTGCGCATGCTCCAGCGTAGATCCTCAGCCCGGGAGCCGGAAGCCGCCCTGGTGCAGTTCGGCGAGGCCGTCGCCCAGCAGCCCTGCCAGCGCCCGTTCCAGCTGCTCGGGGGCCGCGTTGAGCCGGTGCAGGGCCGCGAGCGGGATGCCGATGCCCTGCGGTTCGAAGCCCAGGTCCGCTGGAGCCTGGTGGAACAGGACCGGCGCCACGGGCTCCTCGGCTGCCCGCAGGACGGCCATCACGGCGCCGCGCACCTGCCGGTCCGTGCCGTGCCAGGCCTGTCCCTTGGGCGTGTACGTCGGCGCCGGCTCCCCGGCCGCCAGCCAGGCGCAGGACTCCCGGACAGGGCACTGGCCGCACTTGGGGGTCCGAGCAGTGCAGACCAGGGCGCCGAGTTCCATGACGGCGGCGTTCCAGCGCACCGAGGCGTCGGGGCGGTCCGGGAGCAGCGATGCCGCCAGCCGCATTTCGGCGGCGGTCAGGGCCTGCGCCGGCAGGGCAGAGCCGGTGACCAGCCGCGCGTGGACCCGGCGGATGTTCGTGTCCACCACCGTTTCGCGGCGTCCGTAGGCGAACGCGGCGACGGCCGCGGCCGTGTAGCTGCCCACGCCCGGCAGGTCCAGGAGTTCGGTATGGGTGTCGGGGACGGCCCCGCCGTGGCTGTCCCTGATGGCGACGGCGGCAGCATGCAGGCGCAGGGCGCGCCGGGGATATCCCAGCCGGCCCCAGGACCGGACGGCCTCCCCGGCGGGTTCGCCGGCCAGATCTGCAGGTTCCGGCCAGCGGCGCAGCCACTCTTCCCAGACCGGCAGGACCCGGACCACCGGCGTCTGCTGGAGCATCACTTCGCTGACCAGCACACCCCAGGGCGTGCAGTCCGCGGCCCGCCACGGCAGGTCCCTGGCGTTGGACGCGAACCAGTCATCCAGGGCCGCATGGAGGGCTGGGAGATTGCCGGCGCGGCCGGGCGCCCCGGCGGGCAGGGGTTCCGGCGGTGCCGCGGCGGATGCGGGGGGCGTGGGGGTTAGAGTTTCGATCCATTCAGCGTAATAGATCGGGGTAACGGATCGGGACGGCGTCCGGTCCCGCGGCGTGGTCGGGCGCCATAGCCCGCGCGGTTCTCTAGGCTAGAAGAATGGTCAGGCAAGGCACTTCAGGTACGGGCGGTTCGCGGCCGAAAGGTTCGGCCACGGGGCAATCCGGGCGCAAATCCGGACGGCCCCCGCTGCGCCGGGTCTACCGCCGCCGCCGGCTGTTTGCAGGGGTGGTCCTGCTGCTCGTCATCGCGGTGGCCTTCGGCGGCTTTGTGGCGGTCTCGAATGCCATGGGCGGGGGCCAGTCTGCCGGCGCCCAGCCGTCCGGGGCAGGGGCGTCGCCGGCGGCCAGCCCGGCTGGCTCCGCGTCGGGGAGCCCCACGGCGTCCGGGGAGGCTTCGGCCTCACCCACGGCCACATCGGGGGAGGGCTGCGAGCAGAATCTGATCACCGTTACGGCCGCCACCGACAAACAGGCTTACGCCGCCGGTGAGAAGCCGCTGCTGAGCCTCACGGTGACCAACAACAACAAGGTCCCGTGCGAGGTCAACATCGGGACGTCGCAGATGGAGTACATGATCACCAGCGGCTCGGACCGGATCTTCTCCTCCAAGGACTGCCAGGCGGAGAGCGCGGACCTGATGAAGACCATTGCTCCGGGCAAGAGTGAGACGGCGAACTTCCCGTGGCAGCGCAACCGCACGGTGCAGGGCTGCGAGTCCGTCGAGGCCACGCCCGGTGCCGGCGGCGCCTACTACGTCTTCACCGCCCGGCTGGCGAACAAGAACAGCCCCAAGGCCGTGTTCCAGCTCAGCTGACCCGTATAACTCCAGCTACCCCCGACGGGTTTGTGGAGGGGGTTAGAGGAAGCGGTCCAGCAGGCTGGCCTCGGCCATGCGGCTCAGGCCCTCCCTGACGGTCCTGGCACGCTGGTCACCGATCCCGTCGACGGTCATGAGGTCATCGATTGTTGCCGCCATCAGGAACTGCAGGCCACCGAAGTGGTCGACGAGCCGGTCGGCGACGGCCTTCGGCACGGCCTTGAGCCCGGAGAGCAGGCGGTAGCCGCGCGGCTGCACGACGGCGTCGAGGTTGGCCTCGCCGCCGGCGAAGCCGACGATCCCGGCGATCTTGCCCAAGTCGATCAGCTCGGTCGGGCCCAGGCTGACGAGGGCCTTGACCGCTTTGTCGATGTCCTCCGCTGTTGCGGCCGGACCGGAGTAGTCCCGGATGATGACGTCGCTGCCCGGGCCGCGGCCGACGGTGAGCTCGTCCAGCTGCAGCGAGAGCAGGCGGCCGTCCTCGCCCAGTTCCAGGACGTACTGGGAGATTTCCTCGGAGATCCTGCGCACCATTTCCTGGCGCTGCAGGGTGACCGCTACGTCACGGACCGTCACCATGGCCTCGATTTCCAGGGCGGAGAGTGAGCTGGTGACCTGGTCCAGGCGCGAGCGGTAGCGTTCCAGGGTTGCCAGGGCCTGGTTGGCGCGGGCCAGGACCTTCTCGGAGCCCTCCAGGACGTGGCGCAGCCCGTGCACGTACAGCGCGATGATCTGCATTGACTGGCTGACCGAAATGACCGGGACGCCCGTCTGGATGGCCACGCGTTCCGCGGTCCGGTGCCTGGTGCCCGATTCCTGCGTTTCGATGCTCGAGTCCGGGACGAGCTGGACGGCCGCGCGCAGGATGTTGCTGGCATCCTTGTCGCAGACGATGGCGCCGTCCATCTTCGCCAGTTCCCGCAGCCGGGTGGGGGAGAAGTCGATGCCGATCTCGAAGCCGCCCGAACAGATGGACTCGATGGTCCTGTCGATGCCCAGCACGATCAGCGCGCCGGTCCGGCCGCGGAGGATGCGTTCCAGGCCGTCGCGGAGGGCTGTGCCCGGTGCCACCCTGGCCAGGGTCGCCTTGAGCGCATCTTCAGGGCTCCGAGCCATAGATTTCCCTTCAAAGGTGCAGGGACGAGCCTGCAAGTGCGCCGGATTCCAGGGTCTCCCGGCAGGATCAAAGTACTCAGTTCCCCGATCTCCCCATGATAGGGGTAAAGCACGGCCACTTCCGCACAGGCAAGCCTTAAAGTGGTCCATTGCGGCGTGCCGCCGCGGGCCTCCTGAAGGGCTAGCGCGGGCGCCGTCCGTGAGGGCATTTTGGCGCCGCAAGGCCGCAGCTTCGTGCCCGGGCCCCGCGCAGCTTCATGCGCGGTCCGGCCGCAGCTTCGTCCGCGGTCCGCGGCCTGCGATAAACTTGGATCCTTGGGTGTACCGCGGGCTCTCCGCGCCGTGACCCGTCCACTGCCGCAGCGAAAGTAGCATCGTGTCTCAAGAAGTCCTCAGCCCCGCCCGAGTCCAGGAGATTCACAAGCAGGCGGCCCGGCGCCGGACTTTCGCGGTCATTTCGCACCCCGACGCCGGCAAATCCACCCTGACGGAGGCCCTGGCGCTGCACGCAAAGGTGATCGGCACGGCCGGCGCCTCCAGCGGAAAGGCCAACCGCAAGGAGACGGTCTCGGACTGGATGCAGATGGAAAAGGACCGCGGCATCTCCATCAGCTCTGCCGCTTTGCAGTTCGCCTACCGGGACACCGTCATTAACCTCCTGGACACCCCGGGCCACGCCGACTTTTCCGAGGACACCTACCGCGTGCTCGCGGCCGTGGACTGTGCCGTCATGCTGGTCGACGCCGCGAAGGGCCTGGAAACCCAGACCATGAAGCTCTTCGAGGTCTGCAAGCAGCGCAACCTGCCCATCATCACTGTCATCAACAAGTGGGACCGGCCCGGCCTGGACGCCCTGGCGCTGATGGACGAGATCACCGAACGCACCGGCCTGCAGCCGATGCCGCTGACCTGGGCCGTTGGCATCTCCGGCGACTTCCGCGGCGTCTGGGACCTGCGCAACGACCGCTTCGCGCAGTTCAAGCGCAACAACGCCGGCGCCAACATCGCCCTCACCGAATACTTCACCCCCGACGAGGCCGCCGCCAGCCAGGGCGACGACTGGTCCAACGCCGTGGACGAGGCCGGACTGGTCATCGAATCCAACCTGGCGTTCGACGTCGCGGCCTTCCACGCCGGCAAGGCGACGCCGATCCTCTTCAGCTCGGCCGCGCTGAACTTCGGCGTCAAGGAAATCCTCGACGCCCTCGTCGACTTCGCCCCGCCCGCTGCACCGCGGCCCGACGTCGACGGCGACCCCCGCCCCGTGGATGCCCCGTTCGCCGGGTTCGTCTTCAAGGTCCAGGCCGGCATGAACAAGGCCCACCGCGACCACGTTGCCTTCATCCGTGTTTGCTCCGGCATGTTCGAGCGCGGCATGGTGGTCACCCAGACCCGGACGGGGAAATCCTTCGCCACCAAGTACGCCCAGCAGGTCTTCGGCCGCGAACGCGAGGTGATCGACGAGGCTTTCCCGGGCGACGTGGTGGGCCTCGTAAACGCCTCCTCCCTCCGGGTGGGGGACAGCCTGTTCCTGGACCAGCCCGTAGAGTTCCCGGCGATCCCGCTGTTCGCCCCGGAGCACTTCCAGGTGGCGCGCTCCAAGGACCCGAGCCGGTTCAAGCAGTTCCGCCGCGGCATCGAACAACTCGAGCACGAGGGCGTCATCCAGGTGCTCCGCTCCGACATCCGCGGCGACCAGGCGCCCGTTCTTGCCGCCGTCGGCCCCATGCAGTTCGAAGTGGTCGAGGACCGCATGGCGCACGACTTCAGCGCCCCGATGCGGCTGGAGCGGCTCCCGTATTCCATGGCCCGGATCTCGACCGCCGACGCCATGCCGGCGCTGGCCAACGTCCCCGGCGCCGAAGTCCTGTTGCGCTCCGACGGGGAATACCTGGCCCTGTTCAACGACGTCTGGGCCCTGCGCCGGATTGAAAAGAACCACCCTGACCTCACCCTGGTGCCGATCGGGACCCACAACCCCGCAAAATAGCCTAGGCGGCGGACCGAAAGACTCCCCGGAAGTCTTCCGGAATCCGGTTTCCACGTTATGATAAGTAAGCTTGCTTATGATGCGGGTGCCGGGATTTGTCCCGGCTTTGGACTGATCCGCCCGCTTCCAGCGGCGGCCCCATTAGAGGGACCACGTAGACCTTTGACAACCATGGACCCCGGTTTCCTGCTCAGCGGGCGCTACCGGATCGAAGAACTCATTGGCCGGGGCAGCCAATCGAGCGTGTACCGTGCCACGGACGAGGTCCTGGGGCGTGAAGTGGCAGTCAAACTCTTCCGCGACGGGACAGTGGACGAAGAACGGACCCGCAGGCAAGCCGATGAAGTGCGGATCCTGGCGGGGATGGCCCACCACGCCCTCGTGACATTGTTCGACGCCGGCACGGACCTCAGTGACCCGACCCGCCGGCTCAGTTATCTGGTGATGGAACTCGTCCGCGGCCCCGACCTGCGCCGCCGCTCGGCCGAGGGCCCGCTGTCGGCGGCCCACATGGCGCTGATCGGACACGATCTCGCCGACGGTCTTGCGCACATCCACCACCACGGCATCATCCACCGGGACGTCAAGCCGGCCAACATCCTGCTCGTGGACTACAGCGTCGAGGACCGGCGCGCCCGCGCCAAACTCAGTGACTTCGGCGTGGCCATCACCATCCGCGAAGGCCACCACGGCGACCCCGATGACAGCTCCGGCACCCCGGCCTACCTCAGCCCCGAACAGGCTGCCGGCGAACCGGCGGGCCCCGCCAGCGACGTCTATTCGCTGGGGCTGGTCCTGCTGGAAGGCCTGACCGGGAAAATGGCCTATCCCGGCGCGCCGGTGCAGTCCGCCCTGGCCCGGCTGCTCCACGACCCGGACGTCCCTGAAGACATCGCGCCCATGTGGGCGGCCCTGCTGACCTCCATGCTGGACAGGGATCCGGCCGCCCGCCCGCCGGCCCGGGAAGTGTCCCTGGCCCTGCGCCAGGAAGTCATCAACGGCACAGGACGCCGCCGCCGGGACCGGGCCGCGCTGTTGACCGACGAAGAAGGGCGCATGCAGGCGGTCGAGCGGTACCGGATCCTGGACACTCCCGCGGACGGCGTCTTTGACCGGATCGCGGCGCTGGCCGCACGCATGTTCTCGGTGCCCGTGGCGATTGTCAGTGTTGTGGACCATGACCGGATCTGGTTCAAGTCCCACCACGGCACGGATGTCACGGAAATCGGCCGGGACCCCGGATTGTGCGCCTCCGCCGTCCTGCAGGGCGATGCCTGGATTGTCCAGGACGCCGTCAACGATCCCCGGACGCTGGCCAACCCCCTCGTGGCAGGCGAGTTCGGCCTGCAGTTCTATGCCGGGGTGCCGCTGCGCACTCCGGACGGCTACAACCTGGGCACCTTCTGCATCCTGGACCGTGAGCCCCGCGAGTTCAGCGATGAGGACACGGCTGCGCTGGAGGACCTGGCGGCGCTCGTGATGCACGACCTGGAGTTGCGGCTCCACAGCCGGCGGGCGCTCGCCGGGTAACCCGCGGTCCGCCTGACGGGCTGGCCTACCGCCGGCCGGCGTGAAGGGCCAGTTCGAGTTCGAAGCGCGCCGTTGGGTCCTCGAGGGCGTCGCCAAAGAGCTCGCGCAGCTGCGCTGCCCGGTAGCCCACGGTCTGCGGGTGAATCCCGAGCTCGGCGGCCACGGGCGCCCGCTGGCCCCAGTGGCGCAACCAGGAGAGCAGGGTTTCGGCGAGCCGGTCGCGCTGTGCGGGCCGGAGCCCTTCCAGCGGCGCGAGCCGGCGGTTGGCGAGTTCCGTGATCGCTGAGGGTTCTGCACCGAGAATCACCTGCGCCAGGTGCTCGTCGGCCCAGATCGGGGGATCATCCGGTCCCTCCCGCGGAGGCAGTGCTGCGGCCGCCAGCACGGCCAGCCGCAGCGAATCCGGAACCCTCTCCCAGCCCCCGGCCGGTCCCACGGAAGCGCCGCGCCCCTTCAGGGCACGGTCCAGGTCGTCCCGGGCGGAGCGCGACATCCGCGCCGGCACCAAGGCGACAACATCGGTCTCGCGCTCAATCACAAGGGTGCCCGGGCCCAGGCGCAGCCGCAGCCCGGCCGCCCGGTCCAGCGGCAGCGTCACCACCGCCATGCGCTGGGGCAGGGACCAGTCCGCCATCGCCGCCGTCTGGCGCAGGGCCGCCTCGTCGGCCTGGCCTAGCAGGAGCAGGTCCAGCAGTTCGGTGCGCCGCCGGTCCACTGCTCCGGCCCGTTCGGACTGCTCAAAGGCGTAGGCCTCGGCGCTGACCGCCGACAGCTCATCGATGTACGCGAGGATCGATTCGCCCAGGTCCACCACGACGCCCTGGCCCAGATGGTGTTCCACTGAGACTTTGGACATCTCCCGGAACGTCACGCGGGCGCCCATCCGGTAGGCGCTCAGGAGCGCGTCCATGCTCCGCCCCTGCCGGAACTCGCCGCTGCCCAGCCCGGCCACCAGTTCCCGGCTTTCCTCGGACAGCGCCGGCAGCCGGGTCCCGGGCAGTTGCAGGAAGCGGTCCAGCGCCGCGGCCACGCCCCTGCGCAGCCCCCTGCCAAAGCGCCCCTCGATCGGCCTGGCGTACGCCGGGACGAGCTGCGGGACGGCCTCGATGATGGCCTCGACAATGCCGGGCATCCGCGGCCGCAGCATGTCGCTGACCTCCCGCGGCAGGGCCAGCCAGGGAGGATCGTAGGCGGGGGTGGGGTCGGCAGGCTCCCGGGCAGGGGATGTGTTCATGGAAAGTCCGATGAGTTGTTGCGGCGGGATAGTTTTCTCAAGTCGATCGTATGCCTTGGGTGAAGAAGTATGGCGCAATCTGACATAAGCTTGATGAATGATCCGGCTCCGTAAGCTGGCGCGCGCCGCATCTCTACTGACCACCCCACTAGCTCCAGAAGACATTCTGTCGCTGTTCAATCCCGTGTTTTCCGCCCGCCAATTGCGCGGCGTGGTCACCAGGGTGGTTCCAGAAACGGCCGATTCCGCCACCATTTTCTTCCGTCCCGGCCGCGGCTGGCAAGCACATCTTGCCGGCCAGTGGGCCCGTATTGGCGTCGAGCTCGACGGTGTCCGCCACTGGCGGTCCTACTCGCTCAGCGCCCCCGCCGGACAGGACCCGGCAATCACCGTGACCGACATGGGCGCCGTGTCCGGGGCCCTCGTGCGCGGCACCAAGCCCGGCGACGTCCTGTTCCTGGCGCCCCCGCAGGGCGATTTCGTCCTTCCCGAGCATCCGCGGCCGCTGCTCATGCTCACGGCCGGCAGCGGGATCACCCCGGTGATGTCGATGATCCGCACGCTCGTTCCGCACCGCCCGGATTCGGACGTCGTCCTGATCCACACCGCCCGCACCGCCGCGGACACCATCTTCCGTGAAGAACTCGCCGAGCTCGCCGACCAGTTCCCCAACCTGCGCGTCACGCACTGGTTCACTGGTGAGAGCGGACGGCTGGACTTCACCTCGGCCGCCGACCTGGACCGGCTCTGCCCGGACTGGCGCCAGCGCGCCGCCTACGCATGCGGTCCGGAAGGGTACCTCAACGACGCCGAGGCGTTGTGGGAGGCCGAAGCGGAGGACGCCCAGCAGGCCGCGGCCAGCTCGGGCACCCTGACCATCGAACGCTTCAGCACCAGCCTCGCCGGCGGCGCAGGGCACGACGGCGGCCTGGTCACCTTCGAGGCCTCCGACCGTGAAGTCGAGGCCGATGGCGACACCCCGCTGCTCGATGTCGGCGAGGACGCCGGCATCCTCATGCCCAGCGGCTGCCGGATGGGTATCTGCCACAGCTGCCTCATCCCGCTGCGGGCCGGCCACGTCCGTGACCTGCGCACCAACGAAGTGCACGGCGAGCCCGGCCAACTAATCCAGACGTGCGTGTCGGCAGCCGCCGGCCCCGTTAACCTCGACCTCTGAGGAGTATCACCGCATGACGATTGTTTCCAACAAACCGGACCTTTCCGACGCCGACACCCCCGCCACCAGCGGTTCAGCGGACACAGCAAAGGTCGTCACGGTCGCGAAGACGCGGCCCGGAGCCCTCGCCGAAACCGGCAGCCCGCTGCTGCGCCCTCCCGCGGCCGCCCACCTCTCCGACGAGCAGGTGGCGGAGCTGGGGCGCGAACTCGACGCCATCAAGGATGACATCCTCGCCAAGCGCGGGTCCGCCGATGCCGCCTACATCCGCCGCATGATCAAGATCCAGCGCGGCCTGGAGCTCTCCGGCCGTGCCCTGCTCCTTGTCAGCAAGAAGAAGCCCGCCTGGTTCGCCGGCACCGCGCTGCTGAGCTTCGCCAAGATCCTGGAAAACATGGAACTTGGGCACAACATCCTGCACGGGCAGTGGGACTGGATGCGGGACCCGGACATCCACTCCACCACCTGGGAATGGGACTTCGTCACCCCCGCGCGCTCCTGGCAGCACACCCACAACGATCTCCACCACCGCTGGACAAATGTGGTCGGCAAGGACAACGACATCGGATACAACCTGCTGCGGATGGATCCGGACCAGAAATGGACTCCCTTCAACCTGGGCAACCCGCTGTACAACGCGCTGCTGGCACCGGTCTTCGAGTGGGGCATCGCGATCTACGACCTCGAACTGGTGGACTACAAAGAGGGCCGGAAGTCCAAGGAAGCCCTGACCAAGGACCTGAAGGCCCTCGGCCGCAAGGCACTGACGCAGTTCACCAAGGACTACGCCGCCACTCCCGCCGTCGCCATGCTGACCGGTTCCGGCAAGCAGGCCCTCTACGGCACGCTGACCGCCAACGCCGTCCGCAACGTGTGGGCGCACGCAGTGATCTTCTGCGGCCACTTCCCCGAAGGCACTGACACCTTCACCGAGGAAATGGTGGAGGGCGAGACCCGCGGTGACTGGTATGTGCGGCAGATGATCGGCTCGGCCAACATCTCCGGCTCCAAGTTCATGCACCTCATGACCGGCAACCTCTCGCACCAGATTGAGCACCACCTGTTCCCGGACCTTCCCTCGAACCGCTATGCGGAAGTGCAGCCGAAGGTGCAGGAGATCTGCAAGCGCTACGGACTGCCGTACACCACGGGCCCGCTGCTGAAGCAGGTCGGCTCCACGTGGGCGAAGATCTTCAAGCTGGCCCTGCCGCCCAAGAAGGCCTAGCAAACCCGGGCCGGCTCAGCCGGAGTGAAATCAGGAGAGGGGCGTCTGCCATCGCGCCAGGCGCCCCCTTTTCGTTGTGCCGGAACGTGCTCAGGATTTGCCCGCCACACCGAGGACGTGGGCCAGCCGCGGATTGCCGGGAAGCACCGAAAAGCCGAAGCGCTCGATGCCCTGCACGCTCAGGCCTGCCGCGGCGATCATGGCGGCGGTGTCACGGTTCGGGTGGCATCCGCCTGCCAGCCGGCCCCACAGCGGTGTGAGCAGGTCTTCGGCGGCCCCCAGCAGGCGGTGCGCTGAGCGGACGTGTTCGTAGAACAGCAGCAGGCCGCCGGGGCGCAGGACCCGGACCACCTCCGCCAGGGCGAGGGACGGGTCCGGCACGCTGCACAGCACCAAGCTGGAAACAACGACGTCGGCCGAGGCATCCGCCGCCGGCAGCGCTTCCGCCACGCCGTCCCTCACCGTGACGGGCACAGGCGCCCTGCCGGCGGCGGCGAGGGCCAGCGCACGGAGCGTGGGGTCCGGTTCGAGGGCCAGCACACCGGACACCGCGGAAGGGTAGAACGGGAAGGTGGCCCCGTAGCCCGCCCCGATTTCGATGACGAAGCCGTGCGCCGGCGCCACGAGCCGGCGGCGGTGCTCTGCTGCGCCGCGGGCGTCCATCCGCGGACCCACCCGGGCATACGATCTCCCGAATGATGACTCACGGCGGGTGGTTTCCGGCATCGGGGCCTCCAACAGGTCAGCTGACCGCGGCCGGGTTGAGCTTAAGCCTGCGCAGCAACTGGGCGTTCAGGGCAACCACAATGGTCGACGCCGACATCATCACGGCGCCCGCGGCGGGGGACAGGACAATTCCGGCGAAGGCGAGGACACCGGCAGCCAGCGGCACCGAGATGACGTTGTATCCGGTGGCCCACACGAGGTTTTGCCACATCTTCCGGTAGCTCGCCCTGGAAAGATCGAGCATTGACAGCACAGCCCGCGGATCGTTGCCGGCCAGGACCACACCGGCGGATTCCACGGCCACATCCGTGCCGCCGCCAATCGCGATCCCCACCTCCGCCCGTGCCAGCGCGGGGGAGTCGTTGACGCCGTCGCCCACCATGGCCACCTTCAGCCCGCGGCCCTGGAGCTCCGCCACTTTCTTGTCCTTGTCGGCCGGGAGTACCTCGGCGAACACTTCGTCGATGCCGAGCTCGGCGGCGACGGCGTGCGCCACCTGCCGGGCGTCGCCGGTGACCATGGCCACCTTGATGCCGCGTGCCTGCAGGGCCCGGACGGCCTGGCGGGACTCGGGCCGCACGGCATCCTCGAGGCTGACAGCACCCAGAACCCTGCCGCCGTCCACGACATGAAGCACCGCCGCGCCGCGCTCCAGCCAGGCGCCGGTCGTGGCGGCCAAATCCGACGGCTCCTGCAGACCCAGCTCCCGGAGCAGGGCCGGACCGCCCACCTGGACCGTGCGGCCGTCGACCGTGGCGCGGACTCCGCGGCCAGTCAGCGACGTGAACCCGTCCGCCGTCGGAAGCTTCAGTCCCCGTTCACGGGCCGCGGCAACGATTGAGCGGGCCAGGGGATGCTCGCTGTCAGCCTCCACGGCGGCCGCGAGTGCCAGCACCGTATCCTGCGCAGCGTCTTGGCCGGTTGTTCCCGCGTCTGCGGCGGCGACTTCCTTGAGTTCCGGTTCGCCCCTGGTCAGGGTTCCGGTCTTGTCGAACAGCACGACATCGACTGTCCGCATGCGCTCCAGCGCCATCCGGTTCTTGATCAGGACGCCCGCCCGGGCGGCGCGCTCGGTGGAAATGGCGATGACGAGCGGGATGGCAAGGCCGAGGGCGTGGGGGCAGGCGATCACAAGGACCGTCACAGTGCGGGTGACCGCGTCTCCTAGGCTGCCCATCAGGGTCCAGAAGATGAACGTCAGGACGCCGGTGCCGGCCGCGAAGTAGAAGAGGAAGGCCGCAGCCCGGTCGGCCAGGGCCTGGGCCCGGGAGGAGGAGGCCTGTGCCTCGGCCACGAGGCGCCGGATCCCGGCGAGGGCCGTGTCCTCGCCGATGGCCGACACCCGGACCCGCACGGAGTTGTCAGTGGCGATGGTGCCGGCCACCACGGGATCCCCCGGGGCCCGCAGGACGGTTTTTGATTCGCCCGTGATCATGGATTCGTCGAATTCGGCCTGCCCGCCGCTGACGGTGCCGTCGGCCGGCATCCGGCCGCCGGCGCGGACCAGGATGGTGTCCCCGGCACGGAGTTCGGCGAGGCTGACGGTCTCCGTGCCGGCGGTCGTGACGCGTTCCGCTTCGTCGGGCAGCAGCGCCGCCAGGGCATCCAGCGCACCCTGCGCCGAGCCGAGGGCGCGCATCTCGATCCAGTGGCCCAGCAGCATGATGGGGACCAGCAGCGCCAGCTCCCACCAGAAGTCGAGATCGAAACCGCCGATGCCGAGGCTGGTCACCCAGGAGGCGATAAAGGCGACGCTGATGGCCATGGCAATCAGCAGCATCATCCCCGGTTTTCGCGTCTTCAGTTCATTGAGTCCGCCCTGGAGGAACGGACGGCCGCCGTAGAGGTAGATCGCCGTGCCGAAGACCGGCGGGATCCATGCTGAGCCGGGGAAGGCGGGAGGAGCGTAGCCCAGGAGTTCCGCGAACATGGGGCTGAAGAAGACCACCGGCACGGCCAGGGCCAGTGACAGCCAGAACCTGTCCCTGAACATCGCGACGCTGTGCCCGGCATGCTGGCCGTGAGTGTGTACCGTGTGCTCGTCCGCGGCGGAGCTCACAGCATGGTTGCCGTGCGGCGTCCCGCCCGGGCGGTGGTTTCGGAGGCCCTGGTCCGCGCCGGGGCTGCTGTGCCGGTGTTCCATGGTGTGTGCTCCTGACGGATGCTCAGTCATCTGCGGCTACGCCCAACATACCCCCGGGGGGTATCTTTGGCAAGAGGGCATTTCCAGCCTCAGCGGACCTCTGGCAACTCGCATCGTCCCCAGGTCCCAGACCACCGGGGCGCCCGGCTTCCGCGGCGTCAGCTGATCAGCAGTCCCAGGGCCTCGGCCAGGTGGCCGACCTCGCGGACCGAGAAGCCCGCCGGAACCGGTCCGTGCCCGTTGGGGCTGGCCGGTACCACGGCATGGGTGAAGCCGAGCCGGTGCGCCTCCTGGATGCGCTGGTTGATGCCGGGCACCGGGCGGACTTCGCCCGCCAGGCCCACCTCGCCGAAGGCTATGAGCCGCTGGGGGAGCGGCTTCCTGGCCTTGGCCGAAGCCACCGCCAGGGCCACGGCGAGGTCCGTGGCGGGTTCGCTGAGCTTGACCCCGCCGACCGTTGCCACGTACGAGTCGTCCTTGTTCAGCAGGCAGCCGGCGCGCTGCTGCAGGACGGCCAGCAGCATCGCGACGCGCGAGCTGTCGAGCCCGCTGGTGGCGCGGCGGGGCTGGGAGCTGGCACTCTCGGCGAGCAGCGCCTGCACCTCGGCCAGCAGCGGCCGGCGGCCCTCCAGCGTGACCGTGATGCAGGTTCCCGAAACGGGCTCCTTGGTCCGGGAGACGAACAGCCCACTGGGATCGGCGAGGCCCTCGATGCCGTCCTCGTTCAGATCGAAGCAGCCGACGTCATCGGTGGGTCCGTAGCGGTTCTTGACCGCGCGCAGCAGCCGCAGCCGCGAGTGCCGTTCGCCTTCGAACTGGCAGACGACGTCCACGAGGTGTTCCAGCAGCCGGGGCCCGGCGATGGAGCCGTCCTTGGTCACGTGCCCGACCAGCAGCGTGGTCATGTTGCGGCGCTTGGCCGCGGCGATCAGGGACGCCGCCACCTCGCGCACCTGGGACACGCCGCCGGCGCTGCCCTCGACGTCGGCGCTGCTGAGGGTCTGCACGGAGTCCACCACCAGCAGGCGTGGCTCCAGCTTCTCCACCTGCCCCAGGGCCTGACCCAGGTCAGTTTCGGCAGACAGGTACAGGGATTCGGCGACGGCGTCGATCCGGTCCGCGCGGAGCTTGACCTGGGCCGCGGATTCCTCGCCGGTGATGTAGAGGACGTCCTGCGCCGTGCGGGCGAACTTGGCCGCAACGTCCAGCAGCAGCGTCGACTTGCCCACCCCGGGCTCGCCCGCCAGCAGGATCACGGCGCCTGGCACCAGCCCGCCGCCGAGCACACGGTCGAGTTCATCCACGCCGGTGGGCAGGAACGCGGCGGTAGTGGCGTCGACGTCGGCGATCCGGCGGGCCGGTTCCAGGACCGTCGTGGCCGCCGTCGTCCGGGCGACGGCGGTGCCGGTCTCCTCCACGCTGCCCCACGCCTGGCACTCGCCGCAGCGGCCCACCCACTTGGCCGTCGTCCAGCCGCATTCGGCGCATTTATAGCCGGGCGCCTTCGGCCCCCGGGAAGTCTTCGTAGCCATTGGTCCACACTATCGGGGGCCAGCGACAACAAGTGCGCCGGCGGCGGGGTCAGCAGGCCCGTGCCCCCAGCTGCAGCAGCTACAGCGGGGGCAGGATGTCCCGGGCTTCCTTGGAATCCAGCCCGGCGGCCTCGAGCAGGTCCACCATGAGCGGGCGGAACAACATGACCACCGTTTCGCCCTCCAGCCGCTGGACGTCCAGTATCCGCGGATGCAGCCGGCCTGCGATCTCCCGCAGCTCCGAGCGTGCTGTCCGCAGGTGGGCGCGGCGGGCGCCGTCGTGGACTTCCGCCAGGCCGAGCGAGAGCTCGTCGACGGCGGCGGCCGTCTCCTGCAGGACCTCGGCGATGTTCTGGGTGGCCTCGTCCGAGAGCGCCGCATGGTTGATGGCGCTGGTCAGTCGGCGCGCAAAGACCCGGCTGTTGCGCAGCGCGAGATCGATGTAGTCCAGCGACTGCTCCATCTGGTCCAGTTCGTCCCGGTGCCGCCGGTAGGCTGGGGCCAAGGTTGCCACTTCGCCGGAGGCACGCAGCGACTGGCGCATGGCGTCGACGAGCGGCTGGCAGTTCCGGCCCCGGATGAGGGCGTGCCAGGCCTGGGTGGAATCGCTGTAGCTCAGCGCCGAGGCGCATTCCCGCAGCACCTCGGCGAGCTCGTGCAGGAGCTTCTTGACGTCGCTGCGGGGTTCACGCCGCGGATCCTTGGGAACGAGGACGGTCATCAGCAGCGCGAACACTCCGCCCACCACGGCGTCGATGCTGCGGGTGAACGGGCCCCCGATCGGTGCGGGCAGGAGCACCACGAGCACCGACTGCAGGCCCAGTTGCGTCGTGAAAATCGTCCCGCTGTCCAGGAACCTGGCCAGCAGGATGGAGAAAAGGAGCACGACGGCGGCCTGCCAGATTCCGGAGCCCAGCCAGTGCAGCAGCAGGTCTCCGACCACGATTCCGAGTGTGCAGCCCAAGCCCACCTCGATGACGCGGCGCAGCCGGGGGTCGCGGGAAAAACCGAGCGCAATAAGGGATGACGTGGCCGCAAACAACGGCCCGCTGTGACCCAGGACGTATTCTGCGAAAGCGTAAGCGCCCACGGCGCAAGTGGTCATCTGGATGGCCGGGCCCAGGGAGTTCCGGCTCCGGACAAAGCCGGTGCGGACCCGGCCGCGCAGGAATCGTGCGCTTGCGGAGAGTCCAGTCGCGGAGGCCATGCCCTCCAGTCTATTTGCTGCGCCGGGACGGCCGGCACGGCAGGACACGGCACGGGCCGCGGGCACTGTGCGGCTGATACGACTGTGACGCACAGAACACAATGGCGGCCCGGCATATGTAAGCCAATAGTCCCGCGTCGTTCACCGGCCGTTCACTTTGGTCCGCAATTCTCTTCACCTGGGCCACTTACGGTCGGTAAAGGTACAAACCCGTACGCATCCCTGCGGGCCTTCTCCGGGCCCGGCACTCACAGCCCTGGAAGGGGTACAACTCAGTGAAGGCTCTCCGCTTCGGCCGCAACGCGGCTATCGCTGTAATCGCCGTCGGCGCACTTGCGCTGACCGCCTGCGGTTCGGACAACGCAACCAACACGGCCCAGACCGCCGCGCCGTCCGCCTCGGGTCCCGCGGTCACCGGCACCCTGACCGGCATCGGTTCTTCCGCCCAGGGCGCAGCCATGGATGTCTGGAAGACCAACTTCGCTACCGCGAACCAGGGCGCAACTGTGCAGTACTCCCCGGACGGTTCCGGCGCCGGACGCAAGGCGATCCTCGACGGCTCGGCCCAGTTCGCCGGCTCCGATGCCTACCTCAAGGATGACGAACTCGCCAGCTCCAAGGAAAAGTGTGGTCCCGACGGGGCCATTGACATTCCGGTCTACATTTCCCCGATCGCCGTCGCCTTCAACGTCCCTGGCATCACGGACCTGAAGCTCGACGCCGCCACCGTCGCAAAGATCTTCCGCGGCGAGGTCGCCAACTGGAATGACCCCGCCATCGCGGCCATGAACCCGGGCGTCCAGCTTCCGGACCTCAAGGTCACCCCGGTGAACCGCTCCGATGACTCGGGCACCACCACCAACTTCACCGACTACCTGTCCGCCGTAGCCCCCACCGTGTGGACCGACAAGGCAGCCGGCGTCTGGCCCGCCAGCCTGAAGGGCGAGAACGCCAAGGGCACCTCCGGCGTCGTCAAGACTGTCACCGACACCCCCGGCGCCGTGACCTACGCCGACGACTCCGCTGTCAGCGGCAAGCTCGGCACCGCGCAGATCAAGGTCGGCGACTCCTTCACGAAGATCTCCGCCGAGGCAGCTTCCAAGGCAGTCGACCAGGGCAAGCCGGTCGAGGGCCGCAACGCCAACGACCTCGCCATCAAGCTGGACCGCACCACCACGGCCGCGGGCGCCTACCCGATCGTCCTGGTGTCCTACCACATCGTCTGCACCACCTACGACACGCAGGCCACCGCTGACCTGGTCAAGGCCTTCGTCAAGTACGCCGCCTCCGACGCGGGCCAGCAGGCCGCCGCCGACGCCGCCAAGTCGGCGCCGCTGTCCAAGACCCTCCAGGACAAGGCAATGGCTGCCGTCGACTCCGTCAAGGCCAAGGCCTAGGAATACGCTGCGCCGCGAGGCGAAGTGGAAAAGGGCATAGTGGAAACACGGGCCTGATCAAGGTTCCCTGCATCATGGCGGCCGTCACCGGCGGCCGCCATGGAGCAGGGAACTGACGCGTTTGTTCCATACATCAAGATTTGCCGGGCACCGGCCGCGGAGGCCTCCGCACCCGGCGCCCGGATCCCATCCAAACCGAAGGACCGTGAAGTGACCACCACCTCCCTGACCAAGTCCCGGGGCGCAGGCCACGCCGGTGACAAAGTCTTTTCCGCAGCCACCTTGGCAGCAGGGTGTTTGATCCTCGTCGTGCTCTTCGGCGTGGCACTGTTTCTCGTGATCCAGGCGCTCCCCGCCCTCGTGGCTCCGGCGGACAAGATCCAGGGCGGCGAAGGATTCTTCACCTACATCTGGCCGCTCGTCATCGGCACCCTCATCGCCTCGGTGATCGCTCTCGTGATCGCGACGCCGATCGCGATCGGCGTCGCGCTGTTCATTTCGCACTTCGCGCCGCGCCAGCTCGCCTCCGGCCTGGGTTACGTGATTGACCTCCTCGCCGCCATCCCGTCCGTGGTCTACGGCGCCTGGGGCGTCGCGTTCCTGGCCAAGGAAATCTCGCCGTCGTACAACTGGCTGGCCGAGAACATGGGCTGGCTGCCGATCTTCCAGGGCCCCGCCTCCGCCACCGGCAAGACCATCCTGACGGCCGGAATCGTGCTCGCCGTCATGGTCCTGCCGATCATCACCTCCCTGACCCGCGAAATCTTCCTGCAGACCCCCAAGCTGCACGAAGAGGCCGCGCTGGCGCTCGGGGCCACCCGCTGGGAGATGATCCGGATGACCGTGCTGCCGTTCGGCCGGCCGGGAATCATCAGCGCCGTGATGCTGGGACTGGGCCGGGCCCTCGGCGAGACCATGGCCGTCGCGCTGGTGCTGTCCTCCGGAGCCCTGACCGCCAGCCTGATCCAGACCGGCAACCAGACCATCGCCGCCGAAATCGCCCTGAACTTCCCCGAGGCCAGCGGGATCAAGGTCAACACGCTGATCGCCGCGGGCCTGGTGCTGTTCGTCATTACCCTCGGAGTAAACATGATTGCCCGGGGAATCATCAGCCGGCACAAAGAATTCTCGGGAGCCAACTAAATGACCTCCACCCTGACTCCGGTACGCAAGCGCTCGGCGCTGACCAGGGGCCAACTGCCCAAGGCCGCGCCGTACATCGTCCTGGCCGTTGCCTTGATCCTCGGCGCGGCGATCCTCGCGCTGATCGGCTTCAATGCCTTCGGCTGGGGCATCGTCTCCGCCATCCTCTTCGCCGCCGGCCTGGTGGGCTGGAGCCTTGTTGTGGAAGGCGCCCGCAAAGCCAAGGACAAGCTGGCCACCTGCCTGGTTGTGGGGGCCTTCCTGGTTGCCCTGCTGCCCCTGTTCTCGGTGATCTGGACCGTACTGATCAATGGGCTCCCCGGGCTCCTGGATCCCGGTTTCCTCACCACCTCCATGAACGGGGTCACCGGCGCCTTCGACAACAAGACGGTGGAGGAAGGCGCCCCCCTGCTGGGCGGCATCTACCACGCGCTCATGGGCACCTTGCTGATCACGGTGCTCGCCACCCTCATCTCGGTCCCCGTGGGCCTGCTGACCGCGATCTACCTCGTGGAATACGGCGAGGACCGCGCACTGGCCCGGGCCATCACCTTCTTCGTGGACGTCATGACCGGCATTCCCTCGATTGTCGCAGGCCTGTTCGCCGCCGCCGCGTTCTTCGCGGTGGTCGGCCCGGGCACCAAGACCGGCGCCGTCGCCGCCGTCGCACTGTCGGTGCTGATGATCCCGGTGGTGGTCCGCTCCAGCGAGGAAATGCTCAAGATCGTGCCCAACGAACTCCGCGAGGCCGCCTACGCCCTCGGCGTCCGCAAGTGGCGGACCATCCTCAAGGTGGTCCTCCCGACGGCGATCTCCGGCATCGCGTCCGGCATCACCCTGGCGATCGCCCGCGTGATCGGCGAAACCGCGCCGATTCTGGTCACCGCCGGATTCGCGACCACCATCAACACCAACGTGTTCAGCGGCTGGATGGCCTCCCTGCCGACCTTCATCTACACCCAGATCCTGAACCCCACCTCGCCGTCGAACCCGGATCCGTCCTCCCAGCGGGCCTGGGGCGCGGCCCTGGTACTCATCATCCTGGTGATGCTGCTCAACCTCGGCGCCCGCCTGATTGCCCGCATCTTCGCCCCCAAGACAGGCCGCTAGGCCATCCGCGCCCGCCGCCCCTACCTCCAGCAAGTGAAGGAACACCATGTCTAAGCGCATCGACGTCAAGGACCTGAACGTCTACTACAGCAAATTCCTGGCCGTCGAAGGCGTCAACATCAACATCGACGCCAAGTCCGTCACGGCCTTCATCGGCCCCTCGGGTTGCGGCAAGTCCACCTTCCTGCGCACCCTGAACCGCATGCACGAGGTCATTCCCGGCGCGAGGGTTGAAGGCGAAGTGCTGCTGGACGGGGACAACCTGTACGGCCCCGGCGTCGACCCGGTCACCGTCCGGTCCCAGATCGGCATGGTGTTCCAGCGCCCCAACCCGTTCCCCACCATGTCCATCCGGGACAACGTGCTGGCCGGCGTGAAGCTGAACAACACGAAGATCTCCAAGGGCGAGGCCGATGTCCTGGTGGAGCGGTCCCTGCAGGGGGCCAACCTGTGGAACGAGGTCAAGGACCGCCTGGCCAAGCCCGGCTCCGGGCTGTCCGGCGGCCAGCAGCAGCGCCTGTGCATTGCGCGCGCGATTGCCGTTGAACCCCAGGTGATCCTCATGGACGAGCCCTGCTCCGCCCTGGACCCGATCTCGACGCTGGCCATTGAGGACCTCATCAACGAGCTCAAGGACCAGTACACGGTGGTGATCGTGACGCACAACATGCAGCAGGCGGCCCGCGTGTCGGACAAGACGGCCTTCTTCAACATTGCCGGCACCGGCAAGCCGGGCAAGCTGATCGAGTTCGGCGACACCCCCACGATCTTCAGCAACCCGACCGAGAAGGCCACCGAGGACTACGTCTCCGGCCGCTTCGGATAACCAGGCTGCTACAGGCCGGCCACCGTCGAGAGCGCCAACTGCAGGACGAACGCGGCGGCAGCGGTGACAACCGGGGTCGCTACCCAGAACACCAGGATGCGGATCACCAGCCGCCGGTCGGTGCCCGGGAAACACTGGTTGGCGCCGGCGCCAAGGGTTGCCGCCGTCACCGTGTGCGTCGTGGAGACGGGCCAGTGCAGCCCGATCGCGCCCACCAACAGCATCACCGCACTGTACATCTGCGCGACGAATCCGCGCAGGGGATCGACCCGGGTCAGCCGGTAGCCGATGGTGTAGGAAATCCGCCACCCGCCCGCGAGGGTTCCCGCCGACAGCAAGACGGCCGTCAGCAGGGCCACCCACACCGGCACTGAACCGCCGTCGGAGAGCCCGGCCGCCAGCAGCGCCAGGATCACCACCGCGCTGGTGCGTTGGCCGTCCTGCAGCCCGTGCCCGAAGGCGACGGCGCCCGCGGCAATGGCCTGGGCCCGCCGGGAGCGGGTGTTGACGACATTGGGCGGCGTGTACCGGGCCGCCCAGCCCGCGGGCCAGACCAGCAGGAACGACCCCGCATAGGCGATCACCGGTGAGATCAGCAGCGGGAGCACCACCTGGGACAGGAGCGAGGCGTCAACGCCCATGACGGGGTTTCCGCCGACGGCGACGCTGGCGACCCCCGCCCCGGCGAGCCCGCCGACCAGGGCATGGGTGGAGGACGAGGGGATGCCGCGCCACCACAAGTAGACGCCCCAGAGGATGGCACTCAGCAGCGCGGCCAGCAGAATCGTCAGGCCGTTTGTGCCCGGCGGCAGCGACAGCCACGCCTGGCTGACGGCCAGAGCCAGGGCGGCGCTCAGCCCGGCACCGATGAAGTTGAACAGGCTGGCCAGAATCACCGCCACTGTTGGGGTCAGCGCGCGCGTCCGCACGGCCAGCGCCACCGACGAGGACGCGTCCCTGAACCCGTTGAGGAATGCAAAGGCCCCGGCGCAGAGCAGCACCAGGGCAAGGAAGAAGAGCACCACGTCAGGATTCCTTGACGATGATGCTGCCCACCTGGGTGGCGATCCGGCGCATGTCCTTCGTGACTTCCACGAGCTGGTTCGCGACATCGCGGTTGCGCGCGTACTGCATGGCCTTCATCTCGTGGAGCATGTCCGCGACCCAGACCCGGTGCGTGCGCTCGGCACGCTTGGCCAGGCGCAGGATCTCGATCCAGTAGTCCTCGAGGTCGTCCAGATTGTTCAGCCGCCGCATCGCATCGACCGTTAGTTCGGCCTGGCGGCTGATGATCTCCAGCTGGTCGGCGGCCCGTCTGGGCAGCCGTTCGAGCTTGTAAAGGGAGACGAGCTCGGCGGCGGCGTCGAGCTTCTCCATGGCCTCGTTGAGGAACCGGGACAGCGTGTACATGTCCTCGCGCGGCAGCGGGTTCACGAAGCTGGTGCGCATGTGGGTCAGGAGGGCAAAGTGCAGCTCCGCGGATTTGGCCTCGTGGTTGTGCATGTCCTCCACCAGCCGGGCATGCTCGCTGGCCGGGGCGCCGAGGATCTCGGAGAGCGTTCCGGTCCCCAGCACGATCTGGCGCGCCATCTGGGAGAGCAGGTTCAGTCCGGCGGACTCCTGGGGGAACAGGCGCAGCTTCACGTGGTGTCACCGGTCTTCCGGGAGGGGGTTCGCGGGTGGAGTCGGCCGGCCGTGTGACTTGACGGTGACCAGTGCATACGCATCACTTTACCGTCCGCGGCGGGTCCGGCCCGGCCCGACGCGGCGTGTGACGGCGCAGGTGAAAACCGGGCGAACATCAGGGTAAGAAGGCATGAAAATGGTGCCGAACCGGATACGCCTCTCGGCGGTAGGCCGCTCTAGGCGGCTAAATGTTGAAGCCCGGGGGTTTCGCGGTTCGGCACCGCTTTTAGTTTTCTACGTAGGTTCATGCAAGTCAACATTGACAGCCTGCCCGAGCCGTGCGTGTCCTGGGTGCTGCGGGCCCGTCATCCGGCGCCTGCCGCCCGGCCCGGCTGGCCCCTCAGTCCAGTTCGCCCAGCCGCCACGCGTTGGCGGCGTGCTCGAGGTCCTCGGCCGTCTTGACGAGCAGATGCGAGTTGCGGGTGAGTTTGCTGGCGTGGTTTTCGTTGCTGTGCTCGGCGTTGTCCGCAAGCGTTGCCTGACCCAGGGCCACCACGCGGCAGAACGCTGCGGAGCGTTCCAGGGCGACGTCGAATTCGCCGTCGAACGCCCCGGAGAGGATGGCGTCCGCCATGGATTTCATCTCATCGGCGCCGGGCGGTTCGGCCGCGCCGGCGACCACATGCGAAACCTGGGCCGTGTCCTTGCCCGCCTTGAAGTAGACGGAGATCCGCTCGGGATCCTGGATGGTGGCGGCCCGCAAGGCGTACAGGCGCCACAGCGCGCCGGGGAGGGACCGGGCGGGGCTTTCGGCCCACATTTCGGCGATTGCTTCCAGGCCCTGCTCATCGGCGAGTTTGACGAGCCGTTTGGTGACCTTAGGATCGTCGCTGTCCCGGCCGCGGCGCACGAGAGCCTGCGCGGCCAGATGGGCCGCCTCCGAGACGCGGGCAGGATCGGCCCCTCCGGCGAAAGGCTCAAAGTCGATCGGTGCGAAGGGTTTCGGCTTGTGGTGCCGCGGGCCGGGGGCGCTTGATCCTGCTTGCTCGCTCATGCCCCCACGCTACTCCAGTGCCGCAAGGGAATCGAGGATCGGTGCGCGCTGCTGCCATAGACGCAGGGGGCCGACGACGCCGGTGCGGCCAACGTGAAAAAAGCTGGCCCGGGTCTGGGGTACAGTGTTAACGTCCAGAAATGGACTGGGCCGAAACGCGCTGCAGCAGCGGATTTATCCGCTGGTTCGGGGCTCTCGGCTGGGGCCTTTAGCTCAGTTGGTAGAGCATCGGACTTTTAATCCGTGGGTCGTGGGTTCGATCCCCACAGGGCCCACTCTTTTAGCGAAGAGTGGAAAAACCCCGGTTTCCTGGCAACAGGAAGCCGGGGTTTTTTTGTGCCCGCCACCGGGGTCCTGTCCTGGCGGGCCGGGGCCCCAGCCCCCAGGGCTCCGGGGCCCTGGAGCCCTGTGGCTGCAACCACCCGGATTGTACGGCTGGCTAGTTACCAGTTCCGCTAGGCTTGGCGGATGGACTCCCACGGCGCCTCCGGATACTGGTATGGCCCCGATGACAGCCTGGATCCTCCGGCGGCGATCCTGCAGGCCCTCCGCGACTATCGGATCTCGGAGGTGGCGACGAGGCGGTCCACCCGCGATTCGATGGGGATGGGTGAGACGGACCTGCTGGCTTTGCGCTACCTGCTGCGGGCCAACGCGACAGGCGAACGGGTTGGTCCGAAGGATCTCAGCCGCGTCCTGGGCATCACCACCGCTTCCACAACGTCCCTGATCGACCGGCTGGTAGCAAGCGGGCACGTCCGGCGGGAGCCGCACCCGACGGACCGTCGCTCCCTTGTGATCGTGCCGACGGTGGCGACGGACTCCGAAGTCCGCGCCACGCTTGGACACATGCACCGGCGCATGATGGAGGTGGCAGAGTCCATGAGCGCGGAGGACGCCCGCGTGGTCATCACTTTCCTCCGCCGGATGAGCGCGGCCATCGGCGCCGAGCGGCATAACTAGCTCGTTTAACTAGTTATATGTATGCTTACTACTTGTTTTTTAGATCTCAACGAGAGTAGGCGCCGTGGCTGAATCCGCAACCCTGACCGGGGACCCCGCGACAGAGCTCCCGCCCGGTGCCCCGCTGCACTGCGGCGCACCCATGCAGTGGACCTCGCCGGAGCCGGCGATGCCCTCCTACTCGTTCGGGCCCGCGGACCCGTCGCTCGATCTCCCGGCCCTGTGGCGCTGTCCGTGTGGCTTCCAGCTCGACGGCGGTATTCAGCTGGGGGACGGACTCCACTTCGCCGACGGGTTCCAGGCGGAGAGCGTGTTTCAGCCGGAGAGCGGGTACCGGTTGGGCGGGATCCAGCTGGATGGTGGCGAACAGGGCGCCGATCAGGCTGCTGTGGAGCTTGCCGCGGCCTGCTGACCCAGCCGCCCGCTTCTCACCCGGCTGCTCTTCACCGCAGCACCGCGTCAGCCGGGAACCGGCTCCTCACCCCCGGTGCACCGGCCGCGGCCGGGCCGGCACCAGCGCGGTGGGGGAGGCCACCTGCAGCCGGTCCGCAGGGATACCCGGCAACCCTGATGCCGCGTCCAGAGAAAAGGTCACGACGTCGCCGGAGCGTTCGTGGGCGACGTGCAGCAAACCGTCGCGGATCAGGTGGTGCCGGGGCCAGTTGCCGCCGCTGGGGACGTCGGCCACCGGACGCAGCGCCGCGCCCCCGGCCTCCACCTCCAGCACGCAGATCCGGTTCGAACCGCGGACGCCCACATAGGCGTACCTGCCGTCGGCCGCCAACGCGATCTCTGCCGCCGAATCATCCGGCTGCGCCCCGCCGGCGGTGGCGGGCCCGACGAAAGCGAGCCGGAAGTCCCCGGAGTCCGGCGACAACCCGGCCACAGCCACCTCGATTGAATACTCGGTCACCACAAAGACGTGGCCGCCCGGATGTTGGACCAGGTGCCGGGGGCCGCTGTCCCGAGGCAGGACCACCTCGTGGTCCAGGACCGGGCCCAGAGCCCGCTCCGGTCCGGAGCCGACGCTCCAGATCCGCAGCAGGTCGTGGCCGAGGTCGGTGGTCATCACCCTGCCGTCGGCCAGCATGAGTGCCGCGTGAGCGCGGCTCGGCCGTTTTTCCCGTTCGCCGGGGCCGCCGCCGGGAGCCTCGCCGTACGGGTCTCGCGATTCGACGCCGGCCGTCCGGTCAACGATGCCGCCGTCGGCGTCGAGCTCATAGAACAGCACCTGGCCGTCGCCCCAGCAGCAGACAACGAGGAAACGGCCGGAAGGCTCGACGGCGACATGGCAGGCCGCGTCACCGGCCGGCCACGCCGGGCCCGCGGGCTCCAGGCCAAACGCGCCGGCCCGGCGGTAGGCCCGGACGGTCCGGGCCTGCTCGGCCACGGCATAGAGCACGGGGAGAGAAGGGTGGACCGCCAGGAAGGACGGCGAGTCGGCCGGCGCCGCAACACCCAGCCACCGCATTGTGCCGTCCGCCGCCGCGGCAACCGCGCCGATCCCCGTGCCGCGGCCGCCGGAATCTGCCGTGTAGGAGCCGGTCCAGACGAGATCGTGTGCAGGCAGGGAGTCCATGCTGCCATCCTGCCAGCCGCCGCCGCCAAGGCATCCTAAGCAGGCATCCCAAGCAGGCGGCACAATCCGCCGCCGCAACCCGCCGCCGCAAAACCCCGACCAATCACAGCAGACCCAATCACAGCTGGCCGCGGGCGGCTTCGGTAGCATGGGGCAATCGAGCAACTGCAGTAAAGGAGGTGGGTCCCGTTCACGCAAGTCCAGCAAGGATGCCCGCCCAGCAGTGCCGGCCGCGGCCAGCTCACGGTGAGGGCGTCTGACACCCGACCGAAAGGCGCTCCCATGCCAGTAGTCCGCCATCTTTCCCCGCACGAGATACTCACGGCCAGGCTCCGCTCAGCCGGCTGCGTGTTTGCCGAAGACGAGGCCCGTCTGCTGATCGACGCGGCCCCGACGCCGGAGGCGCTCGAACGGATGGCCGGCCGGAGGGTCGCAGGCCTTCCCCTTGAACACATTCTCGGTTGGGCGGAATTCTGCGGACTCCGCATCGCGGTCGACACCGGAGTCTTCGTGCCCCGCCGCCGGACGGAATTCCTTGTCCGGCAGGCCGCTGCGCTGCTGGACGCAAGCCGCATGGCGCGGGGGGACGCCCCGGCGCCGGTCGTTGTCGATTTGTGCTGCGGGTCCGGCGCTGTCGGTACGGCGCTCGCGGCCCTCGCCGGCCCCGCCGAACTCCACTGCGCCGATATTGACCCCGCGGCTGTGTCCTGTGCACGCACCAACGTCCTGCCCCTGGGCGGGGAGGTCCACGAGGGTGATCTCTATGCTCCCCTCCCGCCAGGCCTCCGGGGCCGGGTCCGGCTGCTGGCCGTCAACGCCCCCTACGTTCCCTCGGCAGACATCGAAACCATGCCGCAGGAAGCGCGCGTCCACGAGCCGCGGGCCTGCCTCGACGGCGGCGCCGACGGGCTTCAGGTGCAGCGGCGGGTCGCCGCCGGCGCACGTCAGTGGCTGGCGCCCGGCGGCCACGTGCTGATAGAGACCAGCCGCCGGCAGTCCGCGCAGACGGCCGGAATCCTTCGCGGGCACGGGTTGGCGGCCCGGGTGCTGCGCTCGGAGGAACTGGGGGCCACCGTGGTGGCCGGCGAGCTGCTGCCCTCCGGCGGGCGGTAGCCGGCAGAGGCGGCGACGGTGGCCCCTCAAAGAACCCCTAGGGCAGTTTGTCCTCGTTCACGTTGGTGGCCGGGCCCGCCGGGGTGGCACCGCCCTCGTCCGACCAGTCCTGGCCGGTCTGGTCGGTGAGCGCAGGGTCGGAATGGACATCGCTGGCCGCGGGTGCCGGCGTTCCGGGCGTGGCTGCTCCCTGTTTTCCGGGCGTGGCCGTTCCGGGCGTGGCCGCGGACGTGCTTCCGTGGCCGGCATCGCGGTGGACAGCGGAGCTTATGACGGTACCGGCGCGGCGGGCGGCTTCGCCGAGATGCTCGGAGACCTCGGGGGCTTTGTCTTTGACCGTTTCTGCTGCCGCGGCCACCTTGTCCTGGACCGGCTTGCTGTGCCAGAGCTCTGCCGACCTGGCCTTGAGCTTGTCATAGGCTGCGCGGCCTGACCGCGATCCCAAGACGTACCCTGCTGCCAGTCCGGTGGCGAAAAGAAATTTGCCCTTCATGCTGTGCTCCTGCTCCCTGACGTAGGTGAAAAGTAGACGTTGTTGAACAGTTCCTGGACGGTGGGTGGCAGTGCCGGCCCATGCGGCCGGCAGGCCGCCTTGCTGTCAAAATAGTGCAAAAAACCGGCCCCGGGAATAACCCAGAGCCGGTTTCCGGTCAGCTTCCGTGTTAACGGGCTGAGCGCTTGCTGATCATGCCGTAAACGAGCAGGACGATGATCGCACCGCCGATGGCCAGCAGCCAGGTCGACAGCGAGAAGAACTCGTTGATGCCCACGCCGAACAGTGCGCTGCCAATGAATCCGCCGAGCAGGGCGCCGACGACGCCCAGGATCAGAGTGATGATGATGCCACCGCCCTGACGTCCCGGGAGGATGGCCTTAGCGATTGCGCCGGCGATGAGGCCCAGAATCAGAAATGCGAGAAAACCCATTTTTCGTTCCTTCTTCTTTCATAGAGGAGGCACCCGGATTGCCGGGTGCGCTACATCCTTCTGCCCTAATACTAATCATGCTTAGTATCAAAGAGCCACCCGACACCCGTGGGTTCGGCGGGCGGGGTGCCAAAACAGCCGACTGCGCCCTACCATGCGTAGTCTTCCGGAGCCGTCCTGTGGCCCGGGAAAATCTCGTCGAGGCGCTTGAGCGCATCGGTGTCGAGCTTCAATTTGTGCGCCCTGACGGAGGCTTCGAGCTGCTCGAGGGTACGCGGGCCGATGATCGGAGCGGTGACTGCCGGCTGGTGGAGCAGCCACGCGAGTGCCACGTCCGCGGGTTCCTGACCCAGTTCGGCGGCGAATTCCTCGTATCGCCGGATCTGTTTCTGGTGCGACTTGAGCGCATCGAGGGCCCGGCCCGCGATGCGCCGGACGCCGTCGTTCTCCTTCTTCAGCACTCCGCCGAGCAGGCCGCCGTGCAACGGCGACCATGGCAGGATCCCCAGGCCATACTGCTGGGCGGCCGGGATGACCTCCAGTTCCACGTCCCGGGTCAGCAGGTTGTAAATCGACTGCTCGCTGACCAGCCCGTTGTAGTTGCGGCGGCCGGCGGTTTCCTGGGCCCGGGCGATGTGCCAGCCGGCGAAGTTGCTGCTGCCGGAGTATAGGATCTTGCCTTGCTGGACGGCGACCTCGATAGCCTGCCAGATCTCATCCCAAGGCGTGTTCCGGTCCACGTGATGGAACTGGTACAGATCGATGTAGTCCGTCTGCAGCCGTTTCAGGCTGGCGTCCAGCGCCCGGCGGATGTGCAGTGCCGAGAGTTTGGACTCGTTGGGCCGGTCGGTCATGGTGCCGAACAACTTGGTGGCAAGCACCGTGCGCTCGCGGCGCTCGCCCCCCTGGGCGAACCAGCGGCCGACTATCTCCTCCGTCCAGCCGCGGTGGCTGGACCCGCCATACACATTGGCCGTGTCGACGAAGTTGATGCCGGCGGCCTGCGCGGTGTCCAGGATGGCGAAGGCCTGCGTCTCCTCGGTCTGCGGGCCAAAGTTCATGGTGCCCAGGCAAAGGCGCGAGACTGTCAGGCCGGAGCGGCCCAGATGCGTATAGCGCATGAAGTTTTCCTCTCCGCCCTGGCCTCCTCTGCCCTGACGGGTTGCGGGTTTCTCCGGAGCGGGGCGGTGCGTGCCGGCCCGCTCCGGAGTCTGGCGTCAACGCTCCAGGCGGAACCCCAGCTTGATGGTGACCTGCCAGTCGGCGACCTGCCCGTTTTCAAGGTGGCCGCGGATCTCCTTGACTTCGAACCAGTCAAGGTTCCGGAGGGTCTTGGCGGCCTCGGCGATGCCGTTCCGGACGGCCGCATCGACGCCCTCGCTCGAGGTTCCGACAATTTCAGAAATGCTGTAAGTGTGATTAGACAACTTCGCTCCTCGTGATCGCCATCGATGCCCGGCTGTGGGCCGTTCCTGCAGACTAGCCGACCGAACCCGGCCGGACTAGGGGTTTGTGCCCGGAGTCCGGGACCCCGGGAGGCGGTCCGGGCAGCGGGCGTTTGGCCTGCCGGGGCGGGGCGTCTGCGCGCGGCCTGATCCGGCTCACCATCCAGGGCAGCATGTAGTGCGCCATCCAAGCCAGGTCACCGGCCCGGGTCTCCCGCCAGTTGCCCGGCGGCATCGGCTTCGGCTCCAGCGGCCGCAGGCGGTGTGGCACGCTGAGCGTGTCCAGGACCATGGCCGCAATGGTGTGGTGTCCCAGCGGCGAGAAGTGCAGGCGGTCCGGATCCCACATCCGCGGATCGCTCAGTTGCCGCAGGGCCCACAAGTCGGCGATGACGACATCATGCCGGGCGGCGATGACACGGATGTTCTCGTTGAATACCGCGACCTTCCCCCGGATGTGTCCGAACACGGCGGTCTCGCCCCAGTCCGGCCCGGTGAAGAGGACCACCGTGGCCCCGGTGGCGGAGAGGGCTGCCACGGCGTCGTCCAGGGCGGCGGCCATCCGGTCCGGATCGCCGCGATGAAACACGAGATCGTTCCCGCCGGCGGAGAGCGAGACGAGGTCAGGCTTCAGGTTCAGGGCCGGTCCGAGTTGCTGGTCGAGGATTTCGCGCAGGACCAGGCCGCTGATGGCAAGGTTTGCGTACCCGAACTCGCGGCGGCCCTCGCCGAGTTCCTCGGCGATGCGGTCCGCCCACCCCCGAATGCCCCCGGGGCTCAGCGGTTCCGGGTCGCCGACGCCTGCCGTGAACGAGTCGCCCAAGGCGACATACCGGCTCCACGGCCGGGAACGCAGGTCACCGGCAGGCCCGCGTGCGGAGCTCTGATCCCCTGGATGCCACGGCCCCGCGGCGGGGAGGTTGACGCCGGTACCGCCGGCGTCCGGCTCTAGGAACCTGGCGGCGTTCACATCACCAGCAATACGCCGATATTCCATGCCTCGCTAGGTACTTATGCCCCTAGCGGGGCGGCATGAGGCCGCGGCGGCCACCCCTGGCCGTCCGCCACCCGGGAGGCGAAATACTCAGGGGGGTATAATGGGGAGCCTGACGCATCGAACCGGAGGAACCAATGGAACTCGATCCCACTGACATGAAGCCTGTTATTAACCGGCTTCGCCGCGCCCAGGGCCAGCTCGCGGCCGTCACCAGGATGATCGAGGAGGGCCGTGACTGCAAGAGCGTCGTGACCCAGCTGGCGGCCGTGTCGAGTGCCCTGGACAAGGCTGGATTCTCCATCATTGCCACGGGCCTGCAGCAGTGCATGCAGCAGGAAGACCCCAGCCTGGACCGCGCCGAACTCGAGAAGCTCTTCCTCTCACTCGCCTGAGCTCATCATCCGGGCAAAGCGCGGGACCGCGTCAGGCGGGGCCGCCGGCCAGCACGAAGGTCTTCAGGTCGTCAAGGGTCTGCTGCATGTGGGCGTCCATGGCGTCGCGGGCGCGGTGCGGGTCGCGGGAGGCCAGGGCGTCAGCGATGTTCTGATGGTGCCCGATGGCGTGCTCCTGGATCTCCGGCACCTTGGAAGTTTCCGTCCGCCGTTTTTCCAGCACGCGGTGCAAGGGTTCGAATAACACGGCGACGAAGACGTTTTCCGAGGCCTGCAGGATGAGGTCGTGGAAAGCGAGGTCTTCCTCCACGAATGCCGCGAGATCATTCCTCTCGTGGGCCAGCCGCATCCTGTCGACGTGCGCGCGGAGGGCCTCGATGTCCGTGTCCGACATCCGCCCGGCAGCCAGTTCGCAGGCGCCCGTCTCCAGCATCCGCCGGAGCTCGATGAGCTGGATGGCGGCCGAGGCGTCATTTGTGCCCTCCGAGGCTGCCCGCAGTACGGCGTCCAGGGATCCCCAGCGGTTCACCGGGTTCACGAACGTGCCCCGGCCGCGTTCCACGCTGAGGATCCGCTGGGCTTCAAGGGTCTTCATGGCCTCGCGCACGGTCATGCGGCTGACTTCGTGCCGGGAGCTGAGCTCCAGTTCGCCGGGGACGCTCGCGCCGGGCGGAAACTCGCCGCCAATAATCCGGTCCAGCAGTTCGTCGGCCACAACGCCGACCAGCGATTTCCTAGCCAATTCTCCCCGTCCAGCGACTTGTTGCGTGATGGCGTGCTCCGTGATGGCCAAGTCTACTTGCGCGTCGTTGTGCCATATGCCACACTAGCATTCATATGCAAGATGTCGGACATCTTACATTTTGTTCCTGCTGCGGCTCGCGGAGAACCGCAGTTTTCCACTGACAGATCCACACACAATGGAGTGCATAGTGCCCCTCGAAGCAGACGTGCTGGCCGCTTTCCCCGCGGAAGTACAGATCCCCGCCCGGCTGGTGGCAGACAGCGTGGCCGCCTCCTCCGAGGCATCCCCCCGTGTCCTGGTCGTACTCGACGACGACCCCACCGGCACCCAGTCCGTGGCGAACCTGCCGGTCCTCACCCGCTGGGAAGTGGCGGACTTTGCCTGGGCGTTCGCCTACGAAGTCAACGGCCAGCGCCAGCGCGCGGTCTACGTGCTGACCAACACCCGCAGCCTTGACCCTGCCGAGGCGGCTGCCCGCAACGAGGAGATCGTCCGCAACGCACTCGCGGCCGCAGCGTCCGCTGAACCCGCGCTTCGGCTCAGCTTTGTCAGCCGCAGCGACTCCACCCTCCGCGGACACTACCCGCTCGAACCGGACGTCATCGCCGCCACCGTCACCGCCGTCAACGGCGAGAAGACGGATGGCGTCGTGATCGTTCCCGCGTTCCCCGACGCCGGCCGCGTGACGGTCGGCGGCGTGCACTTCACCCGCGGCACAGGCAAGGACGCCGGGCAGCTCACCCCCGTGGCCGAGACCGAATTCGCCCGCGACGCCAGCTTCGGCTTCGCCAACTCGGAGATGGCCAAGTACGTCGAGGAGAAGTCGAACGGCCGGTTCCCCGCGGATTCGGTGATCGTGCTGGATCTGGACATCATCCGGGCGTCCGCCGATCCGATGATCTCCGCCAAGGCCATTGCCGATGCCATCGATGCCGCCACGGATTCGACTCCGATCGTGGCGGACATCGTCACCGAAAACGACTTACGGGCGCTGGCCCTGGGCCTGGAAGAAGCGGAAAGCCGCGGCAAGAAGCTGCTCTACCGCGTGGGCCCGCCGTTTGTCCGGGCACGGATCGGCCAGGAAATCCGCACCGAACTCAGCGGCGAGGAAGCCTATGCGGGCAATACCCCCTCGGAAGCCGGCGGCCTGATCGTGGTCGGCTCGCACGTCGGTGTCACCACCCGCCAGCTCAACGCCCTCACCGAGCAGCACAGCGCGGCCCGGATCGTGGAGATCGACGTCGAGAAGCTCCTCGGCGACAACGCGGGGGAGTACCTGGACGAAACCGTGGACACGGTGGTCGCTGCACTCCGCGGCGGCGACGTGATCGTGCACACGAGCCGGCTCCTGATCAAGACCTCCGACGCCGCCGAAAGCCTGCGAATCGCCCGCACCGTCTCCGCCGCCGTCGTCGCGGTGGTGAACCGCACGCTGAAGACTTTCCCGCCCCGCTTCGTGATCGCCAAGGGCGGCATCACGTCCTCGGACGTGGCCGCACACGGCCTGGAAATCCGGCACGCGATAGTCCGCGGGCCCATGCTGCCGGGCATCGTCAGCCTGTGGGAACCGGTGGACGGACCGGCCAAGGGCATCCCGTACATCGTCTTCGCCGGCAACGTGGGCGACGACCAGTCCCTCGCCGATGTCACGCGCAAGCTCAGCAACACCTTCTAATCCCCGCCGGCTCCCAGCCTTCACAACCTCAGGCAGGGCCCCCCGCCGGTATGGGCCCAGCACCACACGTCATTCGATGGAGAACACCATGACCAGCAACTACACCATCACCGTCCTTGGCCTTGGCGCCATGGGCCTGCCCATGGCCACGCGCCTGGCAAGCGAGCTCACCGTCCACGGCTTCGACATCGCCGAACCGCGCCTGAAGCTGGCTGAAGAGGCCGGCATCCGCACCTTCGCCTCCGCACGGGAAGCCTCGAAAGGCGCCGACGCGTTGCTGCTGGCAGTGCGCAACGGTGAACAGCTGGGCGATGTCCTGTTCGGCGAGAACGGCGTGGCCTCCGTGCTCAAGCCGGGCGCCGTCGTGATCCTGGGCAGCACCGTGGGCACCGAGGCCATCCCGGCCACCGTCGACCGCCTGGCCGAATACGGCGTCGAACTGGTTGATGCCCCGCTGTCCGGCGGCCCCAAGCGTGCCGGCGAGGGCGACCTCCTGATCGTGGTGGGCGCCTCGCCCGAGGCCCGGAAAAAGGCCCGCCCGGCCCTTGAGCTGCTGGCCTCCACCCTGACCGTGGTCGGCGACAAGCCCGGCGACGGCCAGGCCCTCAAGACCGTCAACCAGCTGCTCTGCGGCATCCACATCGCCGCCGCCGCCGAGGCGATGGCCCTGGCCGACGCCCTCGGCCTGGACCAGGCCAAGACCCTCGCCGCTCTCGAAGCCGGCGCAGCGGGCTCCTTCATGCTCTCCAACCGCGGACCGCGCATCCTGGAGGCCTACACCGAGGACGGCGCCGAAGTCCTCAGCCGGCTGGACATCTTCGTCAAGGACATGGGGATCGTCGGCAAGGCCACCCGCGCCGCCGGCCTCGCCGCCCCGGTGGCCGCCGCCGCCGAGCAGCTCTACCTCCTCGGCCAGGCCCAGGGCCTCGCCGCCGCCGACGACTCCGCCGTCATCAAGGTCGTCGCGCCCACCAGGCGCACCGCCTAGCCAGCCATCCCATCCCCGACGACGGCGGTCCCCCCTCCGCCGTCGCCGGGTCCCCACCCCACTGTTCCCGGCGACTGACTCGTTGGGCGACTTTCCTGTCAAAGGAGACACCACTTCATGACCCCCCTGCTCAATTCCCTGATGGTGCGCGCCGCCGACGCGCCCGTCATCAAGCCGGCCGTGGAGCTGGGAACTCCGCTGCTGCTGACAATCGCGGCGGCCGGCGTCGCCCTGCTGCTGGTGATGATCATCCGCTTCAAGATCCAGGCCTTCGTGGCCCTGCTGACCGTCAGCATCCTGGTGGCCGTGGCCGCGCAGATCCCGCTCAAGGATGTGTTCACCGTGGTGGCCGCCGGGGTGGGAGGCACCATGGGCAAGGTCGCCCTCCTGATTGCGCTCGGCGCGATCCTGGGGCGGATGATCGAGGTCTCCGGCGGCGTCCAGTCCCTCGCCGACCACTTCACCGCCAAACTCGGCGCCACCCGGGTGGCCGTGGCCCTCACCGCAGTCGGTTTCCTGGTCGCGATTCCGGTGTTCTTCGAGGTCGGCATCATTGTCCTGGTGCCGGTCGTCTACGCCTTCGCTAAAATCGCCAACGTCCACCCGGTGAAGTTCGGCCTGCCCATGGCCGGCATCATGCTGGCCATCCACGTGGCCGTGCCCCCGCACCCGGGGATTGTTGCCGGTGCCGGCGTGCTCGGCGCCGACATCGGACTGATCGCCCTGATCTCGCTGACGATCTGCGTGCCGCTGGGCTTCCTGTCCTACTGGGTCGCCTCCATCATGAACCGCAAGACCTACGAGCTGCTGCCGGCCGTCAAAACCCAGGTGGACGAGTTCGGCTCCGCCACCATGGTCCGCGTTGGCCACGAGGGCCCGGGCAGCAAAGCCATCGCCCCGCCCCGTCCGGGACTGATCATCTTCCTCATCGCCACCCCGATCGTGCTGATCCTCCTCGGCACCGTCGGCACCCTGGTGATCGACAAAAACGACTTCTGGTACGGCGTCGCGGCGTTCGTGGGCAACCCCGTCTTCGCCCTGCTGGTGGCCGTCGCGCTCTGCTTCTTCCTCCTGGCCGTCCGCCGGCAGTGGTCGCTGACGGAAACCGGCGAAATCTTCGAAGGCGCRCTGCCTCCGATCGCGTCCATCCTGATGGTTGTTGCGGCAGGCGGCGTGTTCGGCAGCGTCCTGCAGGTGAGCGGAATCGGCAAGGCTCTCTCCGAATCCCTTGACACGCTTGGCGTTCCGCTGCTGCTGCTTGGCTTCATCATCTCCCTCGCCCTCCGCGCAGCCCAAGGCTCGGCCACCGTCGCGATCGTCACCACGGCCGGCCTGCTCTCCTCCGCCGTCGCCGGCGGCGGCTACACGCCGGCGCAGACCGCCGTGATCGTGATCGCCATCGGATTCGGCGCCCTCGGCCTCTCCCACGTGACCGACGCCGGTTTCTGGGTGGTTGTGCGCTACTACGGACTGACCGTCGCCGACGGCCTCAGGACCTGGACCGTGCTCACCACCGTGCTGGGACTGGCAGGCTTCGCCCTGACATTCGTCGCCTGGATGCTGGTGGGGGGACTGAGCGCCTGATGCGTACCCAACTGGACACCCTGGTGACCGGCGCCCTGCAGCAAGGCTCTGCCGTTCCGGCGTTCACCTGTTACGACTTCACCACCGCGCTCGCCGTTGTGGGGGCGGCCGAGGAATCCGGCCGGGGCGCCATCCTGCTGGTCGCGCCGAAGACCGCGGCAACGCCCAACGGGCTGCGGCTGATCGCCGCCCTGCGCGGACTCGCCGACGCAGCCTCGGTGCCGATTGCGGTGCAGCTGGATCATGCCACCGACCCGCAGGTGATCGCCGACGCCGTCAGTGCCGGGGCCGACTCGGTGCTGGTCGACGGGTCCTCGCTGCCGTACGAGGACAACATCGACCTGGTCCGGAACGTCCGCGCGGCCCTGGCGGCGCAGGGCCGGGCCGACGTCGTCATTGAAGCAGAACTCGGCGGACTCGCCGGCGACGAGGACCGGGCCTTCGGGACCGACGCCGCGGATAACGCAGGCGACGCCGCAGGCAATGTGGAGTCGGACGCCCCCGCCGGGCTCACCGACTCCGCCCAGGTGGAGGACTTCGTGGCCCGCACCGGGGCGCAGCTGCTCGCCGTGGCTGTGGGCAATGTCCATGGCAAGTACAAAGGCGAGCCCCGGCTGCGCTGGGACGTGCTGCAGGACATCGCCGTGCGGACCCGGATCCCGCTGGTCCTGCACGGCGCCTCCGGCATTCCGGCCGAGGAACTGGTCAAGGCAGCCGCGATGAACGTGGGCAAGGTCAACTTCAACACCGAGCTGCGCACCGGCGTCCTGGCGGTCCTTGAGGAACAGACCACCGCCCACCGGGCCGACGGCGAGAACCTCCAGGCACTGCTGGGCCTGTGGAATGCCTCGGCCAGGACCTTCGCGGCCACAGCCCTGGCCACACTCTCGCGCTGACACTGTGACTGCCAGAGCAGTATGGCCCGCATCCGGCGCGCATCCGGGCCATACTGCTCTGGCAGCCAGGGCGCCCCGGCCCGACAATGATGGCACCACAGCCTGCCTTCCCGAGGGGTGCCATGCTTGCGCAGCAGCGGCCAGCCGGCGACCCGGCGCCGACGCCGGACCGAGACCCGGTGATCGACCTTGTCCGCTTCTTTTGCCTGGCATTGGTGGTGGTCGCGCACACCATGATGGTGAGTCCCGTCCTGCACCCGGACGGCACCGTGACGTCCGAGAACACCTTGGGCGATCAGCACTGGTTTGAACCAGTGGTGTGGGTCTTCCAGATCATGCCGCTGTTCTTTGTGGCCGGAGGCATCACCGGGCTGCAGTCCTGGCGCCGGCTCCGCGCCAGGGGCGGCAATGCCTTCGATTTCATGCAGGCCCGGCTGCTGCGCCTGATCCGGCCGGCCGCCGTCCTGCTGGCGGTCATGTTCGTTGGCCTGTCGGCGGCCCGCCTCGCAGGGGTTGACCCTCAGGTCATCGAACTGCTCACCAGCGGAGCCGGCATGCCGCTGTGGTTCCTGGCCGCGTACCTCGCTGCGCAACTCAACCTTCCCTGGCTGGCGGCCCTCCACACCCGCGCGCCATGGCTGACCTTCGCCGGCCTCACCGCCCTGGTGGTGACGGTCGATTGCCTGCGGGGAGTGCTGCCGCTGTTGGCATACCTGAACATGCTGTTCCTGTGGTGCGCCGTGCAGCAGCTCGGATTCATCGTGGCGGATGGCCCGCGGCTGCTGCCGAGCCGGCCGGCGCACCTGAGCATCATGGTTGCCAGCAACATGCTGCTGGGGTTGATAGTCCTGCTGGGGCTGTATTCCGGGAACATGCTGGTGAACCTCAATCCGCCCAATGTGACGCTGCTGCTCCTGGGCATCTCGCAGGCCGCCGCCCTCCAGCTCTTCCGGCCGGTGCTGTCCCGGATCGCGTCCGTGGCCGGGGTGCGCCGGATGATGGGCGTGGCCGGCCGGCGGTCCATGACTGTTTATCTGTGGCATCTGCCCCTGCTGGCGGCGATGTCCGGTGTGCTGTTGCTGACGGATTTCCCGCAGCCCCCCGGGGGTAGTGCGGCCTGGTGGTGGGGGCGGCCCCTGGTGCTGTTGGGCGTCATCGCCCTGCTGCTGCCGGTGGTGGCATTGTTTGGCAGGCTGGAGGAGCAGCCGACGGCGCCCGGCCCGTCGCCGAGCCGGCCGGCGGCCGCCGTGCTGCTGGCCGCCGTCGCCGTTTTTGTCCCGGCAGTCAACGCCGCGCTCACCGGGCTCACGCCCGGGCTCCTCGGCGGGGGCGCCGCCTGCTTCGCGCTGGCCGTCGTGCTCCTGGGCCGGATTCCGGTTCGGCTCACGACGCCGCCTGACGGGCAGGGCGGATCGGAACCGCCATTGCCACGCCCGCCATTAAGTGCCAATGTCGAACCATGACGGAGAACTCGGCAACCACGGAAGACACCTTCACCCCGGACGTCTCCACCACCCGGAACGACGAGCTGCACCGTTACGAACTCCGTGTCGGCGACAAGCTGGCCGTCCAGGTGCGCTTCATCGACAGGCCGGGCCATATCGACTTTATCCACACGGATACCGCAGAGCAGTTTCAGGGCCAAGGGCTCGCCAAAGTGCTGGCGCACTTCGCCCTCGATGACGTGGTTGCCTCCGGCAAGCGGATCATCCCGAATTGCCCGTTCATGTACCGCTACCTGCGCAAACATGAGTCGTACCACCAGTATGTGGACTGGCCGGAGCGGGTCCCCGAGGGAGCCTGAGCGCCTGGCCCGGGGGCCGGAACGGCGTCATGGGCCTGCCCGCTTGTGGGCAGCGGACCAACCTCGTAAAGTTTGACCAGAGTTATGCAGTTGGCTCTTGGACAGGTGACTTTGGAGTACCCCATGAACCATAAACTGCGTGTGCTTGTCCGGGTGGACGTCGATCCCGCACAGGTCACCCTCGAAATTACCGGCTGCGTTACGCAGTCTGACGCAGCAGCCCTCCTGCACATCGTGCGCCGCGCCTGCCGCCTCGAACCGGGCGCCGCCGTGGTCATCGACCTCCACGGCGCCTCCCACCTGGACCCTGAGGTGCTGCTGGACCTCCGGCGTCTCGCTGATGCCGGACGCCTGCCCGCTCCCGATGCCGTGGGCTCCGCAGAGGCCGGGCCGCTTCGTTTCGCCCTCGACGAGCCGGCGGTGCTGCCAATCTGCCTTGTGCACGTCGGCGCCGACGCCGAAGTCCTCGCCGAACTCGACACCGACTACCGCCCGGCCCCGGTCGCCGTCGCCGGGAACGGAGACAGCGAAGCTGCCGGACTGCTCGACGTCGGGCCCGGCTCCGGATCCGACTCCGGGCTGGGGGAGGCCAACAGCCCGCTGGCCGCGGAAACCGGCGGCCCCAGCGACCTTGGCTCCATCGACGGGCTGGCGCTTTCGGAGTACTTCGAGGGAACGCTGGATCCTGTGGCCACGGTCCGGGCACTGTCCGACACGGCGCTGTGCCGGCTCGCGGACGCTCTCTACCGCCACCTCGACACCAGCAGCCCGTCTTTCGGGGCGCACACCTGGTACGAGCTTGCGGCCGAAGAGCTTCAGAACCGCCACCTGCTCGATGACGGTGACCCGGCAGGGGACGAACTGGCGCAAGACACGGCCCTGGCCTGAGCCGGGACGAGACTAGGCTGTCGCTATGAACCCTCAAACAGCCTCTACATCCGGCAGCACAGCCCTGGTCACGGGCGCGACGGCAGGCCTTGGCGCCGAGTTCGCCCGCCAGCTCGCCGAGCAGGGCCACCGCGTGGTGCTCGTGGCCCGCGATGCCGGCCGCCTCGCGGTCACCGCGGCGGAGCTGGAGAACAGCTACGGGACCGCGACGGAGACGATCGCCGCGGACCTGACCGACGACGGCGGGATTGCCGCCGTCGTCGCGCGCCTCAGTGACCCCGCGCGGCCGGTGGAGATCCTGGTCAACAACGCGGGAATCGGCCTATTGCGGCCCTTCGAGGACAACGACATTGCCGAGGAGAAGAAACACCTGAAGCTCCATGTCGAAACCGCCATGGAGCTCAGCCACGCCGCCCTGCAAGGCATGCTCGGGCGCCAGTCCGGCAGGATCATCAACGTCGCCAGCGTGGCGGCCTTCCTGCCCCGCGGCACGTATTCGGCAGCGAAGGCCTGGCTGCTGAGTTTCTCGCGCTCGGCCAACATGGCCTATGCGGCGCGCGGGGTGAAGGTCACCGCCGTGTGCCCCGGCTTCACCCACACCGAGTTCCACGACCGGATGGGGATGGACAAGACGGCGACGCCGCGCTGGATGTGGCTCGAGGCCCGGCAGGTGGTCAGCGAGGGACTGGCGGACAACGCCAAGGGCAAGGCCGTCTCGATCCCCAGCAAGCGCTACAAGGTCCTGACCTCGGTTTCGCGGGTGCTGCCCTCAAAGCTCGTCGCCGGGCCGGCGCGGCGCGCCAAGTAGCCGCCGGGTACGTCAGCGGACGGCCAGGCGCCGTCGGCGGATCAGTACGACGACGGCGATCCCGACGGCGGCGCCCACCAGTGTCTCGACGGCCCGTTCGGTCACCAGTACGCCGGGATCGGCCGGCGCGGCAAGCTGTCCGACCAGCAGGATCACCGGGGTGAAGGAGACCATGGCAAGGCCGTAGTGCCGGGTCATGAACAGCTCGGTGCTGAACTGCAACACGATCACGAGGCAGACCAGGACGGCGGCCTCCTGCCCGGGGAAGGCCAGCAGCGGTGACCCCGGCCACGGGAACAGGACCGCAGCGACCACCACGAGGCCGATCAGGGTGCCGACAATCCGGTGGATGCCGCGGTACACGCTGCTGGGCAGGTCCGCCCCGGCAAGCGGCACCGCCGCCGCGGCCATGGCCCAGTGCGGGTGGCCGCTGCCACTGAGGACCCCCAGGGTGCCGGCGCCGCCGACAGCGGTGACGTAGCGGGCGGCATGCAGCCACGCCGCCCGGCGCCCTGCCCCGCGCAGTATTATGACGTCCCGCCGCCTCCCGCGCTGCCAGGTGCGGCCGACAAACCAGCCGCCAAAGCCGACCAAGATGGAGAACGCGGCCGATCCCGCGGCGATGAGAAGGCCCGTGTGCCAGGGGGCGGCGGCGGGAACGGAGGCGCACGCGCCCAGGGCCAGGATCCCGAAGAAGGGACCGGCGGGTTTCAGGGCAGTCTTGTCCGTGAACAGCGAGCCCACGCCGGCGAACGCGGCCTCAATGATCACCAGGGCCCACGAATGAATGTGGTGGGCCGAGAGGAAGACGCCGACTCCTACGCCGGCAACCAGAAGGACAGCCGCCTGGCCTTGATGGCGGAGCCGGAGCTGGTGCGGCTCGGTGCGGCCGTACATGCCGGTCAGCGCGCCGAAAACGGCGTAGCCGGCCAGCTCGGGGCGACCGGCTGCCAGGAGCGCCAGGGACGGAACGGCCACGCTGATCGCCATCCGCCAAGCCGACACGTGGTCCTTGTTGGCCGGGGACAAGGTGTGCAGCGAACGGATGTGGTGCAGCAGGGACATCACAACCGCCTTTCCGGTTCCTGTGGTTTCAGTGGTTTCAGTGGTTCCCCGGATCCCGGGGGTTCGCGGGTGCCCCGGCGCCCGGGTGGTGCTGATAGCGGTTCGGACACGCCTAAGGCCTGCCCGGATGCGTCCCCCAACGGGTAAGCATCCGGAACAGGCCTCAAAGGGCGGGGCTGTCAGCTACGTAGCCTGGACTACTGCTGCCGGTCCGGTCGGACCGGCAGGCTCAGGCTGTGGCCGGGACTTTCTCGGCTTCCCCGCGCCCTGCGGTGGAATCGACGGCCGGTGCGACCATGGGCATGTCCATGTGCTCGAGGTCGATCAGCGGGTTCTCGTCCTGCGTCGCGACCAGCTCGCGGGCCTCAGCCTGGGTGTCCACGCTCGGCATGGAGCCGGGCAGCGGCATCTGGGCGGATTCCTTGAGGAAGTAGATCGCTACTGCGCCGATCGCCGAGGTGGCCATCAGGTAAAAGGCCGGCATCATGTCGTTGCCGGTTGCGCTGATCAGGGCGGCAACGATGAACGGCGTGGTGCCGCCGAAGATGGCCACCGAGAAGTTGTACGCGATGCCCATGGCGCCGTAACGGCTGGCCGTCGGGAACTGGGCCGGCAGGGCCGACGCCAGGTTGGCCACGTAGAACGTCACGGGGAAGGCAATCAGGGAAAGGCCGGCCAGCGTGGACCAGATTTCACCGATGCCGATCAGCAGGAAGGCAGGGGTGGCGAGGACGACGGTGCTGATGGCGCCGATCCACAGCACGGGGCGGCGGCCGATGCGGTCAGAAAGCTTGCCGGTCAGCGGGATGCAGAGGCTCATGATGACCAGCACGGGGATGGTCAGCAGCGTGCCGTGCAGCTCGTCGTAGCCCTTGGACTCCGTCAGGTACGTCGGCATGTAGGAGGTCAGTGCGTAGCCGGCGGTGTTTGCCGCCGCGACCAGGATCATCGCGACGATGAGGGAGCGCCAGTACGCCTTCACGATGCCCACCGGACCCTTGGAGGCTGTGATGTCCGAGGCGGTTGCGTCCTTGGCGAGGTTCTCCTGGGCATCCAGGGTTGCCTGGAACTGCGGGGATTCCTCGATCTTGCTCCGGAAGTACACGGCGATCAGGCCGAGCGGGCCGGCAAGGAGGAACGGGATGCGCCAGCCCCACTGCTCCATGGTGTCCTGGCCGAGGGTCAGCTGCAGCACCGAAACGAGGGCCGCGCCAAGGGCGAAACCGAGGTAGCTGCCCATATCCAGGAAGCTGGCGAAGAATCCGCGGCGCTTATCAGGGGCGTACTCGCTCACAAAGGTCGTGGCGCCGGCGTATTCACCGCCGGTAGAGAAGCCCTGGATAACTTTGAACAGGACCAGCAGGACCGCAGCCCAGATGCCGATCTGTGCGTAGCCGGGCAGGAGCCCGACGGCGAAGGTGCTGGCGGCCATGATCATCAGGGTCGCGGCGAGGACCTTCTGGCGGCCGATCTTGTCGCCGAGCCAGCCGAACACGACTCCGCCGAGGGGGCGGGCGATGAAGGTGGCGGCGAATGTTCCGAGCAGGAACAGGGTCTGGACGGACTTGTCCGCCTCCGGCAGGAACACCGGTCCCATGGTGGTGATCAGGTAGCCGAACACGCCGACGTCGTACCACTCCATGGTGTTACCCACGATGGTGCCGCCGAGTGCCTTCTTGAGCATCGGCTGGTCGACAACGTTGACGTCGGACTCGCGGAGTCGACGGCGACGTAGCTTCGGTTTCTTCACACCCTTGGGTGCGCCTTGGTTGGTTCTGCTGGCGTCGATGACGCCTGCTGAAGAGTCGGTCATGCTTCGGTCTGTGGGCATTTGGGAAGCTCCTAGGGAGATCATTTGCTTGCGACTTGTAGCTGCCCCGCTCTGGGCAGGCTTTCAATTTTACGGGAATTCTCTGGAGTTTCCGAGTTGTGTGCCGTATGATCGCCCATTTCGGGTGCAAATTGAGGGCAATTCACTAATTTCTTTTGCCCGCTTTCACCGCGCGGATACTGGGAACCGGCCATCCCCGCGGCGCCGGGCCCAAAATTTTCCGCGCCAGCCCTCGATTGCTGGGGTTTCCGACGGGATTCGGGCCGCCGGAAAGTCAGACGGCGGGCGCTACAGACATCTCCCCGGGGCAGTCCTACGATTGATGGACACTTCATTTCACAGCGGTTAGTTACAGCGGAAAGGAAGATCAATGGCGGATCATCAGTTCGGAGAAGAAATCGAGCCCGAGGTCGCGAGCCATCTGGCGCAGTCCATGGCTGAAGCCCCGGGACCCGAGGCCCTGCACCACGCTCCCCCCGGGCCCGGCCAAGGACAGCAATGGCCGGACGGCAGCGGTAAGCAGCGGCACCCCAAGGACCGCGACAGCGCCCGCGGGCGGCAGGGCCAGCAGGTGGCCGCCGGCGCCATGCACCGGCAAAGCCGTCCGCAGCTGCCCCACCACGACTAGCCCCATCATCGCTGGCCCCACACGACTAGGGGCCGGCGGCAGGGTCTGCCACGACGTCGGCTGGCGCCTTATCCAGGCGCCAGCCGCGCCACACCGGGTGCCGGAGCTTCCCGCTGCCGGTCCATTCTCCGAAGGTGACCTCGCCGACGAGTTTTGCGCTCACCCAGTTGGCGTCTGCCGCGTCAGCGTCCGGCACGTCCCGGAACGGGGAGGTCTTCCGTGGCAGGGCGTCGAGTTGTTGCCTGAGTTCCTTGAGTTCGCGGGTGCTGAATCCGCTGCCCACCCGGCCCACATACCGTAGTTTCGAGCCGTCCGGAATCCCCAGCAGCAGCGAGCCCACGGATTCCCGGCGGCCCCCTTTCCCGGGCCGCCAGCCGCCCACCACCACCTCCTGGGTCCGTTCAACCTTGAGCTTGAGCCAGGACCGGCTGCGCTGGCCGACGTAGCGCCCGTCCGTGCGCTTGGCCATGACCCCCTCGAGGCCGAGCTCGGCGGCGCTTTCCAGGATGTGCGCGACGTCGCCATCGATCACGCCGGAAAGCTCCGCCGGGGCGGCGGAAGGGCGGAAGAACTGCTCCAGCCGGCGGCGCCGCTCACTCAGCGGCTGGCGCCGCAGGTCCTCGCCGGCGTCGAAGAGCAGATCGAACAGCATCAGCCGCACGGGCGTCGACTGCTGCGCCCGGGCGACGTCGGCGGCCCTGCTCAGTTTCATCCGGCCCTGCAGCAGCCCGAAGTCGGGCCGGCCGGAGCGGCCGACGGCGATGATCTCGCCGTCGGCGACGAAGCCCTGCTCCGGCCAGCAGGACCGGTCCGTCAGCTCGGGGTAGCTCACTGACATGTCGATGCCGTTGCGGCTGATGAGCCGGACCGTCGTTGCGTCGCCGATCACCAGGGCCCGCACCCCGTCCCACTTGAGCTCGATCTGCCAGTCCAGCTCCGGTAGGTCGGCCAGGGTCCCGGATGTGGCCAGCATCGGGCTGAATCCGGCGGCGTCGGGGGCACGTTCGTTGCCGGCGGCGGTTTCCGCTCCGCCCTCGCGGTGGCCGCGGCCGTCCGCTGAGCCGTCCTCCCCGCCGTCGTCCGCTGCCTCGTCGGTGTCTTTGTCCGTATTGTCCGCTGTGCCGGCCGGGCGCGGCGGACCGGGATGGCCTTGCGGGGCCGCCGGGTCCATCAGGTGGATCAGCCACTGGTCATCGGCCCGGCCGGTGTGGATCAGGGCGAACCTGCGCGGTCCGCCGAGGCCGCCGCCCTCCGCGCCGGTCAGGGTGGCGATGACCTCCTTGCCCGCGATCCATTTTTCGCATTCGTAGTGTCCGTGGTCCCAGATGCTGACCGTCCCGGCGCCGTACTGGCCCTTGGGAATGTCACCCTCGAAGTCGGCGTAGTCAAGCGGGTGGTCCTCGGTCTGGACCGCGAGGTGGTTCTTGGTTTTGCTGGTCGGGACGCCCTTGGGCAGTGCCCAGGACACGAGCACGCCGTCGCGTTCCAGCCGGAAGTCGTAGTGGAGCCGGCTGGCGTGGTGCTCCTGGATGACGAACTTCTCCTGCCGTGTCCCGCCGTCGTCCCCGGCGTGGTGCCGGTCCGCGGTGAAGGGCTCGGGAGTGGCCGCCCTGTCCCGTTTGGTGCGGTACTTTTCCAGCCGCGGATCGGTGTCGCCGCCGTCGCCGGCCGGCTCGGGAGGGATTTCGGCCCGTCCGCTGAGCCGGTGGTCCGACTGGCGGTCCGGCGCGTGCGCCGCCGGGGCTCCGGCGCCGTGCCGGCCGCCGGAAACCGCGGCGAACGGATCCTGGCCGGCTGCGACGCGCTTCATCACCTCCTGGTAATCCAGCTGGTGCAGGGACGCGGAACTGAGTTCCCGCCATGTGCGCGGGGCGGCCACCGTCGGCCGGAGCCGGCCGCGCAGTGAGTACGGCACGATGGTGGTCTTGGCGGCGTTGTTCTGGCTCCAGTCCACCAGCACCTTGCCCGTGCGCAGGGTCTTTTTCATGTCGCTGACGGCGAGATCCGGGTGGTCTGCCTCGAGCGAGCGGGCCAGTTCACGGGCGAAGTCGGAAATCCGGTCCGAGCTCTGGAACCCGTCCAGGGCCGCGTAGAGGTGGATGCCCTTGCTGCCGCTCGTCACCGGCACGGGGTCCAGGCCAACGTCCTGCAGGATGGTGCGGGCCAGCCTGGCCACCTCCACGCACTCCGCCAGTCCCGCGCCTTCGCCCGGGTCCAGGTCCAGCACCAGCCGGTCGGGCGGCATGGCGTTGCCGTGGGAGTCAACCCGCCACTGCGGCACGTGGATCTCCAGGGCCGCGATCTGGGCCAGCCAGGTGAGGGTGGCGGGATCATTGACCAGGGGATATTGGATGGTCCGGTCCTTGTGCGTGATGGCGGCACGGGGCACCCAGCCAGGCGTTGAATGGTCCAGGTTCTTCTGGAAGAACATCTCTCCCGGGGCATCTGCGGTCCCGACGCCGTGGACCCAACGCTTGCGCGTGGCCGGCCGGTTGCGGGCTGCGGGGATCAGCACCGGTGCGACGGCGGCGTAGTAGGCCAGGACGTCGGCCTTGGTGGTGCCTGTCTCCGGGTACATGATTTTTTCCAGGTTGGTGAGCACCAGTTCGCGCCCGTCCACGCGGACGCGTTCCTTACCGTTGGGCAAAACCCTTCACCTCCGCGCAACTGTGATGTTCACTTGATCCATGAGAGCCATCTGGAAAGGCGCAATAGCGTTCGGGCTGGTCAACGTGCCGGTCAAGGTCTACAGCGCCACCGAGGACCACGACATCAGCCTCCACCAGGTCCACAACGCCGACGGCGGCCGGATCCGCTACCAGCGCCGTTGCGAGGTCTGCAGCAAGGTCATCGACTACGAGGACATCGACAAGGCCTACGAGGACGACGGCCGCACGGTGGTCCTGACTCGCGACGAGCTTAAGTCCATCCCGGCGGAAAACAGCCACGAAATCGAAGTGGTCCAGTTCGTTCCGGTCGACCAGCTCGATCCGATGATGTTTGAAAAGAGCTATTACCTTGAACCCGACTCCAAGTCGCCCAAGGCCTATGTGCTGCTGCGGCGCGCCCTCGAGGACACGGACCGGGTGGCAATTGTGCAGTTCGCGCTGCGGGACAAGACCCGGCTTGGCGCGCTGAGGATTCGGGACGAGGTCCTGGTGCTGCAGTCGCTGCTGTGGGCCGACGAGGTCCGCGAGGCCAGCTTTCCCGCACTCGAGACTTCCATCCGGATCTCGGCGCAGGAACGCGAGATGTCCGCGGCCCTGGTTGACTCGATGGCCTCCGACTTTGAGCCGGACCAGTTCACGGATGATTACCAGGAGCAGTTGCGCCAGCTGATTGAGGCCAAGCTGGACAAGGGGGAGTCGCTGGACACGGAGGAGACCTTCGGCGCCCCCGCCGAGGCCGGCGAGGGCGAAGTTATCGACCTGATGGAAGCCCTCAAGCGCAGCATCGAGAAAAAGCGCGGCGGTGGGCCGGCGGAGACTCCTGCCGGGGGCTCCGGTTCTGCTGCCAAGGCCGCCCCGAGGACCTCCGCCACGACGGCGGCAGCCAAGTCCACAGGCACTAAATCCACGGCCGCCAAGACGGCGGCATCCACGACTGGTTCCAAGTCTGCGGCGGCTTCCAAGGCTGAAGCGGCGCCTAAAGTGACGGCGTCGAAGACGGCGCGAAAGCGTGCCTGAGCCCGGATGCCGGCTGGCGCCGTCGTGCACGTTAATCAGGAGTTCCGCAGGGCGGAGATGAGTTCGCTCTTCTTCTTGGCCGAGTAACCTTTGAGGCCGATCTCCTTGGCGCGTGCCTTCAGCTGCGGCACCGTCCAGTCCTCGTAGTCTCCGGCCTTGCCGCCCTTGCGGCCGACCGAGGATCGGCCCCGCTTGGCGGCGGCGTTGGAGATCCTGGCGGCTTTTTGCTTGGAGGCGCCGTCCTCGAGCAACTTCTCATAGAGCTCGGGGTCCTTGATGCTGGGGCTCTCTGAGCCTTGGGGCTCGCCTTTCTTCGTTGGCATGGCTGCGCGATCATCTCCTTCGGCCGGGAACCACATGGGCGGCGGCCCGCGGTCGGTGCCGCCGGGGATTCCAAACTAGCCGCGCCGCGGGGCCGTGACAAGCATTTGCTAAGGCCCCTTATAAAAGTTGCCCTGACGGTCCGCCGCCAGGCAAAGCGGCAGGCAACGCGAAGGCCCGGCCGGCCCCTGATCGGGGGCGGCCGGGCCAACTGAAGCTGCCGGTGTTCCGGCGCGGGGCCGGAAGGTGAGGCTATTCGGCGTCGTGATCCGTCTCAAGGATCTGCACGAGGCGGTCAAGTGCGGCGTCGGCGCCTTCACCTTCGGCACGCAACACCACAACTTCACCGTGCGATGCGCCGAGGCTCATCAGCGACAGGATGCTGGCGGCGTCCATCGCCTCGTCCTCGGGCTCGCCCAGCCGGGCAATCGTGATCTCGAGGTTGTCGAACTCGCCTGCAGCCTCGGCGAAGATGGCGGCCGGACGGGCGTGCAGCCCGACCCGGCTGGCAATGGTGGCGTTACGTTCGGTCATTTCTGCTCCTTGAAGTCAGCTTGGGTGTTTGTCAGCTGTGAGTATCTGCTGGGAAAAGCGTCCTGGTTCAGGCGGCTACGGGAACCGTTTCCACCGTATCAACCGGCTTCTTGACTGCCCAGCGCTTGAGCCCGATCACGGCGAAGGCGCCGACAACGGTACCGGCCGCGATGGCGATGCAGAACCACAGGAACGAATCGATCGCGAAGAAGACGAAGATTCCGCCGTGGGGGGCCTTCGAGCCCACGCCGGCCGCCATCGAGATGGCACCGGTCACGGCGCCGCCGAGCATGCTGGCGGGGATGACGCGGAGCGGGTCCGCGGCGGCGAACGGGATGGCGCCTTCGGTGATGAAGGAGGCCCCCAGCAGCCAGGCAGCCTTGCCGTTTTCCTGTTCCGCAAGGCTGAAGAGCCTCTTGTTCAGCACGGTCGCGGCCAGTGCCATGGCCAGCGGCGGGACCATGCCGGCGGCCATGACGGCCGCCATGATCTGCCACGGGGCCTGGTTGGTGATGGAGGCTGCGCCCAGGCCGGCGACTGCGAAGGAATAGGCAACCTTGTTGACGGGACCGCCGAGGTCGAAGCACATCATCAGGCCCAGGATGACGCCCAGGGCGATGGCGCTGGCACCGGTGAGGCCGGACAAGAACTCGTTGAGCCCTACAGTGACCCGGGCGATGTAAGCGCCCAGGAACACGAACAACAGGCCCGACGCCGCGAGCGACGCCACGAGCGGGATAACGACCACCGGCATCAGGCCGCGCAGCCAGCGGGCCACTTTAAGCTTGCCGATGGAATGGGCCACGTAGCCGGCGATCAGGCCGCCCACGATGCCGCCGAGGAACCCGGCACCCATGAAGACGGCAACGGCGCCGGAAACGAAGCCCGGGGCGATGCCGGGCCGGTCAGCAATGGCGTAGGCGATGTAGCCGGCCAGCGCGGGTACGAGGAAGCCCAGGGACAGGGCGCCGATCTTGAAGAGCACGGCCCCCAGGTAGGCGCCCAGCGGGCCCCAGGCCAGTTCCGGGTACGCGGTGGGCAAGTTCGTGAGGCTGTTCTCCGCCAGGATCTTGTCCGCGAAGGCGGTGATGTTGTAGCCACCCAGCAGGAAGCCGAGGGCGATCAGCAGGCCGCCGCCAGCCACGAACGGGATCATGTAGCTGACACCGGTCAGGAGGGCCTTCTTCAGCTTCGTGCCAATGTGCTCACTCTTTTCCTCGGCGGCCATCTCGGCCTGCTCCTCGGCGCCGAAGTGGGGCACGCGGTGGGCGTGCGGGTTGTCCGCGGCGGCGAGAGCCTCGGCGACCATCTTGTCCGGTTCGTCGATGCCGCGCTTGACCGGCGCGTTGATCACCGGCATGCCGGCGAAGCGCTCCTTGCCGCGCACGTCGACGTCCACGGCGAAGATCACGGCATCGGCTGCGGCGATCACGGCGGGGTCGAGGGCCTTGGCGCCGGAGGATCCCTGGGTTTCGACCTGCAGGTCCACGCCGACTTCCTTGGCCGCGGCGACGAGCGAGTCGGCGGCCATGTAGGTGTGGGCGATGCCGGTGGGGCACGCGGTGACGGCGACGAGGCGCTTGGGCCCCTTGGCCTTCGCCGCGCCGGCACCTTCACCGGTTGCGGCCGCCGCGGCTGTGGCGCCGGCCGCGGATGCGGCGCCGGTCGCTTCGGCTGCGGTGTGGGCGGCCGGCTTGTCCGCCAGGGCGGCGTCGACGAGGTCGACAATTTCCGCCTGGGAGGTCGCGGCGCGCAGGCTGGCCGTGAAGTCCTTTTTGATCAGTGACCGCGCCAGCTTCGAAAGCAGCTTCAAGTGGTCCTGGTCCGCGCCCTCGGGAGCGGCGATGAAGAAGATGATGTCTGCGGGCCCGTCCTTGGCGCCGAAGTCGACCGGCTGGGACAGCCGCGCCATCGCCAGGGTGGGTTCGGTGACCGCCGTCGAGCGGCAGTGCGGGATCGCGATGCCGCCCGGGACGCCCGTGGCGGTCTTGGATTCCCGGGCGAAGGCGTCGGCGAAAAGCCCTTCGGCCTCGGTGGCGCGTCCGGTGGCTGCAACCCTGCCTGCCAGATGCCGGATCACGTCCTCGGGCGAGCTGCCCAGATTCTGGTCGAGCTCGACCAGTTCGGTAGTAATGAGCTGTGTCACTGTCAATCCTTCCGGAGGGCCGTGATGGTTACGGCATCAGGGGTGGTTTGGTTGACTGCCGGGACAGTGGAGCCAGGCAGGGAAGCGGCGGCGGCACCATGGGCCACCGCCTGACGGAGGCAATCGACCGGGGCGGCGCCCTGGCTGGATGCGAGCAGGTATCCGGCCAGCGAGGAATCGCCGGCGCCGACAGTGCTGACCGCGGTGACCGGCGGGTGCGTGGCCAGCCACGCGCCGTCGGCCGTCACAAGAACGGCACCCTTGGAGCCGAGGGTGGCCAGTACGGCACCCACTCCGGAGCGCACGACGGCGGAGGCGGCAGCTGCTGCAGCCTCCGGGTCCGCTTCGAGCTCCTCGGCGGACTTGTTCGTGGCGAAACCGGCTGCGGCAGCCAGTTCCACCAGTTCCTCGGCGTTGGGTTTCAAGAGGTCCGGTTTTCCCGAGGTGTCGCCGGAGACCGCTGCGGCGAGGGGTTCGCCGGATGAATCGACGGCAACCCGTGGTGCGGCCTCGCCGTCGAACAGGGACCGCAGCCGCCGGGTGACGGTTGCGTAGAAGTCGGCCGGGACCCCGGGTGGGAGCGAGCCGGCCAGGACTACCCAGGCGGCACCGCGGGCGTGGTCCAGCAGCAGGCTGATCAGGGCCTCCTGCTGCTCCTCGCTGAGCGCCGGTCCGGGTTCGTTGATCTTGGTGGTGACGCCGCCGGGCTCGGTGAGGGCCACGTTGCTGCGCAGCGGCTCGCCAATCGGCAGGGCCGCGAACGGAACGTCGGTCTCCCGCAGGCCGGTGAGGACGGGGTCGGCCTCGGCGCCGGGGAGAACGGCGACTGTCTTCAGCCCCGACGCGACGAGGGCGCGCGAGACGTTGACTCCCTTGCCGCCGGATTCCTGGCGGACGGAGATGGCCCGCTGAACTTCCCCGCGGAGGAGGGGGCCGGGCAGCGCCACGGTGCGGTCCAGGCTGGGGTTGGCGGTGAGGGTGACAATCACGCGACCACCACCTCCACTCCGGCTTCCGCGAGGGCGTCGGCGAGTTCCCGGCTGGGCTGCGAGTCTGTGATCACGGTGTCCAGATCTTTCAACGAGGCGAACTGGACCAGCGTTTCCGCGTCCAGCTTGGAGGAGTCAGCCAGCACCACAATGCGGCGCGCTGATTGGACGAAGGCAGCCTTGACAGCGGCTTCTTCAGGATCGGGTGTGCTCAGCCCGAAGGCTGCATGGATGCCGTTGGTGCCGATGAAGGCGATGTCCGGGCGGATCCGGCGGGCGGCTTCCACCGTGGACTGGCCGACGGCGGCCTGGGTCAGGCCGCGGACCTTGCCGCCGAGCAGGTGCAGGGCGATTCCGGGTCCGCCGGACAGCCGGGACGCGATGGGCAGGGAGTGGGTGATGACGACGAGTTCGGCGTCGGACCCAGATGCCGGAACGGTGCCCTGTGCGGCGGCTCCGGCGGCCCGGGCGGACAGGAGTTCGGCGAGGGCCTCCGTGGTGGAGCCGGCGTCGATCAGGATGCTGCCGGTGAGGCCCTGGGGAATGAGGGCCAGAGCGGCCTCGGCGATCCGGGTCTTTTCGGGCTGCCGCTGGACGGTCCGTTCCAGGATGCTTTCTTCCGTGGTGCTGAAGCGGTCCGGGGAGACCGCGCCGCCGTGCACCCGGCGGACGCTTCCGGAAGCTTCCAGGGCGGCGAGGTCCCGGCGGATGGTTTCGGTGGTGATGCTGAAGCGCTCGGCCAGGTCCGTGACACTGGCCCGCCCGCTGGCGTAGATGAGCCCCACGATCAGCTGCTGGCGTTCTTCGGCGAACACTTACCCTCCATTGCGTACTGCGTCTGACTTGGCTTTCGTTCTTGCCGTGCGTTGGGCTGGAAATGCGCCCCGGCCGCTTCGGTGACTCCCGTCACATGAAGTGGAATTATTTGACTTTATCTTTGTTCTTGTTGGTTTGTCAATGAAAAACCACATGAACGCAGAAGGGTGGGCTTTCGCCGCGGGACATGCCCAGTGTTCGGGCCGGGCGCCGGGGGACATGTCCAGTGTTCGGGCCGGGGAGTGGGCACTTGGGGAATATGTCCATGGGCCGCTGCGGGGGCTGGGTATGTGCCGCACTTGGGGTGGTTGCGGGCCGGGCGCCGGGGGACATGTCCAGTGTTCGGACCGGGGAGTGGGCACTTGGGGGATATGTCCAGGGGCCGCTGCGGGGGCTGGGTATGTGCCGCACTTGGGGTGGTTGCGGGCCGGGCGCCGGGGGACATGTCCAGTGGTCGGGCCGGGGAGTGGGCATTTGGGGGATATGCCCATGGGCAGCTGTGGGGGTTGGGCATGTGCTGCGCTTGGGGTGGTTGTGGACCCGGATGGCGGAAGCCGGGCCCGACCTCGAGGTCCGGCCCGGCTTCCGGGTCGTTGGATTCCGCGCCGCTTAGTGGGTGCGGGGAAATCTCAGATGCCTGCGTCGCGGCTCTCATTGCGGGTGATGGTCTCGCCGGTGTTGGGGTCCACTACGGTGCGGCTTTCGCTGACCCGGCGCGTGCGGCCCCGTCCTGGGCCGGCGAGGACGAGAGAAGCGATGAGTCCAATCACGCCGACCGCCATCAGGATGTAGCCGATCATGGCCTGGTTCACATTGGGGATCAGCCCCGGGGCGACAGCCCAGGCGAGGATGGCGCCGATGGCGATGAGGAAGATTGCGGAACCGATTCTCATAACGTGCTCCTTGATGCCCGGGGGCGGACTGATGATGGTAAGCATGCTGTCCAGCGTCACGCTACAACCCCGCCCCGGCTGTTTCAATGAAGCGCCCTCCGCCCCGCGGGGAAATTTCCGCGCCGGTTTCGGCCCGCCGCGCCTTTTCCGGACGGATGCGCCACGGATCCGGGGGGCGGAGGTCCGCTTACGCCGCGGAAACCGCGGAGCGCGGCCCGTGCGTGGCGGGACGCGTGGCGGTGCTGGATAGGCTGAGCCAATGGAGACGGTGATCTGGTCGAAACCCGAACACGAACGCGGCGGCACCCCGCTGCTGGTGATGCTGCACGGCTACGGTACGGACGAATTCCGCATGTCCAAGCTGTTCGCTTCCCTGCCGCCCGAGTTCAGTTGCGCCGCCCTGCGTGGACCCAAGGACATTGGAGACCACTACGGCTGGTTCCTGCTGGACTATTTCCTCACCCACGACTTTGCCGACGTCATCGCCTCCACGAACGCGGTCTTCGCCTGGATCGAGTCGGTCAAAGCCCGGCACAGCAGCGTCAGCCTGTTCGGATTTTCGCAGGGGATGGCGATGGCCAGCACGCTCCTGCGGCTCCGGCCGGAACAATTCCGCGCAGCTGTGGGGCTCTCGGGTTTTGTCCTGGACAACGAACTGCTGGCGATGAGCGAATCGTTCACCGCCCGGCCGCCGTTCTTTTGGGGCCGGGACAAGGGCGACGTCGTCATCAACGACGCCGCTACCGAGCACACCGAGGCGTGGCTGAACCGGAATACCCAGCTCACGGCCAGGACCTATCCGGGCATGGGCCACACGATTTCGAAGGCCGAACTCGTGGACGTCGGTGCGTTCCTGCGGCACTACGTCCTGCGCTGACCGGGCGCTGACCAAGGCACTGCGTCCTGCGTGACCAAGGCGCTGACCAGGGCGCCGGCCGGGCCCTGCCAACCCCCGGCCATGCGGGCCTGCCAACCAGTCCCCAGTCCGCTGCCAAACTCCGGATCATCCACTTGCATGCCAAATATGTAAGCGCTTACAATCGACCTCGGCCATGAACACCGGGCCCACTACTTCGGGGGGAAGAAAGGGCTGAGCCCGTGCCGCAGGCCAACACCCCGCGCGTGAGAATCCAGGACGTCCCCGCGCTTCCCGGACTCTCCATCTGCACCGTCTCATCCGGACCTCGTGCTCGACGCCGGCTCCGGCATCGAAGGCGGCCGGCTGGCCATGGTGGAGCCTGTGGAAAACCCCGGGATGCCGTCCGCGATCCTCGCGGGTTGCGACGGGACAGCCTGCTGTGCGCTCATGGCCATGCGGGAGCCCGGTTTGTCAGCGCCGGAAAACGTGTCCATCATAGGAATAGACGATCATCAGATGAGTTGGTTCCTGGGCCTGACCACAATTGCCCAGCCACTGGCCGACCAGGGCGCGTTCGCGGCCAACCTGCTGATTGAAAGACTTCATCGCTCAGGACTTGCCAATCCGCCGCCTGCCAGTCCGCCGTCGAACCATCTGCCGGACACCACATTGGTAGAGCGAACCGGCACGCGCCGATGCTGATCCGGACGGCGTCCGACGCCGGAACGGCCCCAAACGAGCAGCCCTGAACTGCCTGCCGTAGACCATCGCTTTGACCAAACCGTCTTGCCTGCCCGTCGTCTGAAAGGACCTCGACTCATGACTGTAGTTCCCGACACCTCCGGCCTCGCCGGTGCGCTCTCCGGTGCAACCGCCATCCTTTTTGACCTCGACGGCGTCCTGACCCCCACCGCCGTGGTGCACGAGCACGCCTGGAAGCAGCTCTTTGACGGCTTCCTGGCCTCGGTCCCCGGTGCTGAGCCGTACCGTGAGAGCGACTATTTCGACCACATCGACGGCAAGCCGCGGTTTGACGGCGTCCGGGACTTCCTGGCCTCCCGCGGGATTGTGCTGCCCGAGGGCCCGGTGAACGACGAGCCCGCGCATGACACGGTCCACGGACTCGGCAACCGCAAGAACAAGGTCTTCAACGACATCGTCGAGGCCGGCGGAGTCCAGCCGTACGAGGGCTCCGTCCGGCTGGTTGAGGCCGCGCTGGCCCGCGGGCTCAAGCTCGCCGTCGTCTCCTCTTCCCGCAACGCCCCTGCCGTGCTGAAGGCTGCCGGCCTGTCCGACTACTTCCCGGTGGTGGTCGACGGCGTCGTCGCCGTCGCCGAGGGACTGCCCGGCAAGCCCAGCCCGGCCACCTACGAATACGCCGCGCGGCTCTTGGGCCTGCCGAGCCAGGAGTGCGTCGTGGTGGAGGATGCCGTCTCCGGCGTCCAGGCCGGCAGCGCGGGAGACTTCCGCTCGGTGATCGGCGTCGACCGCGGCGCCGGCCGGCAGACCCTGCTCGACGCCGGGGCCACGGTCGTGGTCAACGACCTCGCCGAACTGCTCTAGCCCGGCCCGCTCACCCCACCGCCCAGCCCACTGCCACTCCCGCCGAAGGAACCCCCCAAACCATGGCTCTCATCACCTCGGACCGCGCCCGGTTCCCCAACGATCCCTGGCAGCTGGTCGAGACCGTTCACCTTCCCGGCAATGCCGGCACCCTGGAGACGCTGTTCAGCCTCGGCAACGGGCACCTGGGCATCCGCGGCGCGCACTGGGGTGCCGCGGACGCCGAACTTCCGGGCAGCTTCATCAACGGATTCCACGAGACCTGGGACATCAAGCACGCGGAAAACGCGTACGGCTTCGCCCGCACCGGCCAGCGGATCCTCTACGTCCCGGACGCCAACAACTTCACCGTCATCATCGACGGCGAGCCGCTGAGCCTGGAGGAGTCCACCGTGCTGGACTACCGCCGGTCGGTGGATTTCGCCACGGGTATCTACGAGTGCCGGATCACCTGGCAGTGCCGTTCCGGTGCGACCGTGACCACCACCGAACGGCGCGCCGTCGGTTACGCAACCCGAGGGGCGCTGGGCATCAGCCTCGAATTGGCGGCTGACCGGGATATCTCCGCGGACGTCACGTCCTCGGTCATCAACCGCCAGGACCAGCCGGTGGAGGACCACTCCGCCCATGATCCGCGCCGCGCCGGCCGGCACGCCGGCCGTGTGCTGCTGCCCCTGCGTCTCGACGGCGGGGACGGCTCCCTGCGCCTGTCCTGGGAAGCCTCGGAATCCAAGCAGCGGCTTGGGATGGCCGTGGATCACTGGACCTCGGCCGGCGTGCAGCCGTTCGACACCCAGGTGGACCAGGACGACAGCAGCGTGCGCTACGTGCTCGCCGTCAGCGCGGACGCACCGTTCCTGCTGGAGAAGAGCGTCAGCTACGCCGTGGGGCAGGCCGCCGAGGACCTCGCCGACAGCGCCGAAGCCAGCCTCAAGCCGGTCAGCGAGATCTTCGCCGAGAGCGAGGACCACTACCGCGCCTACTGGAGCACGGGCGACATCGTCCTGGCGGGCCAGACCGAGCTCCAGCAGGGCGTCCGCTGGAACCTCTTCCAGCTCGCGCAGGCCACGGCCTGCGCCGATGTGGCCGGCATCCCGGCCAAGGGCGTGTCCGGCTCCGGCTACGACGGCCACTACTTCTGGGACCAGGAGGTGTACCTGCTGCCCTACCTGACCTACACCAACCCGGGCAACGCCCGCCAGGTCCTGGAATTCCGCCACGACCTCCTGCCCGAGGCGAAGATCCGGGCCAAGGAGCTCAGCGTCGACGGCGCGCTCTTCCCCTGGCGCACCATCAACGGACTCGAGGCCAGTGCCTACTACGCGGCCGGCACAGCACAGTTCCACATCGCCGCCGCGATCGCCTTCGCGACAAACCGGTACATCTGGGCCAGCGGGGACGCCGAGTTCCAGGCCACCCTGGGCTCCGATCTGCTGATCGAGACTGCACGGATGTGGGTCTCACTCGGCTTCTTCGGCAAGGACGGACTGTTCCACATCCACGGCGTCACGGGCCCCGACGAGTACACCGCCGTCGTCAACGACAACCTGTACACGAACGTCATGGCGCGCTTCAACCTGCGCGCCGCGGCGGCGCTGGACCACCCGGAGATCGACGACGCCGAACGCCAGCTCTGGGAGCAGGCAGCCAACCGCATGCAGCTGCCCTACGACGAGGACCTCCAGGTCCATTCCCAGGACAACGACTTCATGACGCTGGAACCGTGGGACTGGACCACGCCCCGGTCCAAGTACCCGCTCCTGCTGCACTTCCACCCGTTGGTGATCTACCGGCACCAGGTCCTTAAGCAGGCCGACACCGTGCTGGCCATGTTCCTGCAGTGGCAGGACTTCACCGCCGAGGAAAAGCGGCGCGCCTTCGATTTCTACGATCCCATCACCACGGGCGACTCCACGCTGTCCGCCTGCGTCCAGGGCATCATGGCGGCCGAGGTCGGCTACGGGAAGGCCGCGCTGGACCACTTCACCCACGCCCTGTTCATCGATCTCGACGACACCCACGGCAACACGATCGACGGCGTCCACATCGCGTCCACCGGCGGCGTGTGGAGCTCGCTGGTCAGCGGCTTCGCCGGGCTGCGGGACCAGGGCGCGGTGCCGTACTTCGATCCCCGGCTGCCTGCCGAATGGGACGGCCTCGAGTTCCACCTGAAGATCCAGGGCAGGCTCCTGCACATCGGGCTGGAACAGGATTCGATCAGCCTGACCGTCCGTGACGGCGCGCCGCTGGAGATCGACGTGCGCGGGGAACTGCTCACCGTCGATGGCGACCCGGTCCGGGTCCCGCTGGCACCCGTCACGGTTCCGGAGCCGACCGTCTTCCCCAGCGGCCTCCCGACGGCGTCGATCCCGGTGGTGCGCGCCGCAGTCTAAACCGGGCCGGGCTGTCCTGGTCCGGAGGATTCGGCAGGGGTCGGGGCGTCGGCGGGCTCCTCACCGCCGGCGAGGGGGTGGGCCAGTTCATCGGCCGGCATCCGCGCCACGACCATCGCGACGACGGCCATCGCCGGGCACACGGTCCCGGCGACGAGGAAGATCAGCCACACCGGCAGCACCTCGGCGGCCGGCCCGGCGAGTGCCATGGAGACCGGCATGAGGGCCAGGGATACAAAGAAGTCCAGGCTCGAGACGCGGCCCAGCAGATGCGGCGGCACCCGGCGCTGGAGCAAGGTTCCCCAGATCACCATGCCCACGCCGCCGGTGGCGCCGAAGATGAAGAGGGCGGCGGCCAGGGCCCAGAAACTGTCCATGATTCCGACGGCGGCGATCGGCAGGCTTCCCGCTCCCCAGGACACCATCATCACGGTGAGGTAGCGGCGCGGGAGGGGAAAAGAAGCCGTGGCCAGCGAGGCTGCGGCACCGCCCACGCCCATGATGGCGAGCAGGAAACCGAACATGCGCGCGTCCCCGCCGAGCTGGTCCCGGACCACGAAGGGGATCAGGACCTCGATGGGGCCGATCAGGAACAGCACCGAAATGCAGGCCCAGAGCAGGGTCCACAGCAGCCAGGGCGTCCGGACGGTGTAGCTGACGCCCTCGCGGAGATCGTGGCGCAGGGACGTCTTGGCCCGCGACTGGCCAGATTCGGTAGCCTCTCCGCTGACCGGGACCCCTGCCGCGGGCTGGCGGTGGAGGAGGTTCAGGATGCAGAAGGCCACCAGATGGCAGGCCGCCACTCCGGTGACGGCGTAGGCGGGGGACAGGGCCGCCACCAGGATGCCCGCAACGGCCGGTCCGGCGGCCTGCTGCAACAGCGGCCGCATGGTGCCTTCCAGGCCATTGGCCGCCAGCAGGTCCTCGGGCGGCAGGATCCGCGGCAGGATGGCGGAGTAGGCGGGGAAGAAGAACGCGGCCCCGACGCCGAGCACGAAGGCCCCCAGCGCGAGATGCCACAGCTCGAGCAAGCCGGCCAGGGCCAGCCCGCTGACAGCGGCAACGACGGCAAGGTTGGCGCCCTCGACCGCGATGATCAGGAGCCGCTGGGGCAAACGGTCCGCGGCGATGCCGCCGGCCAGCAGAAACGTCACCAGCCCGACGCTGCCCGCCGCGGCCACGACCGAAAGCTCCAGCGGTCCGCCGCCCAGGTGGATCACCTCGTAGACCATCGCGACGGCCCACATCCCGGAACCGAAGATGGAGATGGCCAGCGCCGTGATCAGCACGCGGTACTCCCGGTGCGCGAAGGGGCGGAGGGCTCGCAGGGCGGGCATGGGCCCAGTCTAGTAGCCAGCCGGCCGGCCGGGCTGGAACCCTCCGGGGCGCAGCGGCGACCCCGCCTGTCTGCCCGTGTGTAGTGTTAAGTGCACTTAGTTTTATGGTTCCGACGAGAGGCGATCATGGCCAAGCGCAGCAACCCGGCAATGAAGATTGCCCAGGAAACAGCCCACAGCGCGATGTTCGATGCCGCCGGCCAGCCCCGGCCCGGCCTGCACAAGGTGCTCCTGCGGGCGGTTGAAGTCCAGCGGCCGCTGGTGCTGGCCAATATCCGCAGGCTTCAGCGCAGGCATCCGCACGCCACCGCGGCGCAGCTCGCCGCCATCCTGGAGCGCGACTACCTGCTGGCCGTCACCGGCGGCGGTGCGCTGGTCGGCGGGGCTGCCGTGATTCCGGGCGTCGGAACTGCGGCCGCACTGGGTCTCTCGGCCGCCGCAGCAGTCGGGTTCCTCGAAGCCACCGCACTGTATTCCACGGCTCTTGCTGAACTGCACGGCATCCGGATGGTGGACCCGGACAGAGCCAGCACCCTGGTCATGGCGGTCATGCTGGGCGAGGAAGGCACCCAGCTGCTGAGCTCGCTGAGCGGACAGGCGGCGGGCCGGGGCAAGGGGCCCACCCAGGCGTGGACCGCGGCCTTCACCCGCCGCGTCCCTCTCGCCGGCTTCGGTACAGTGCGGGCCAAGATGCAGACGATGTTCCTGCGCTCCCTGCTCAAGACCCAGGGCACAGCCTGGCTGGGCCGTGCCCTGCCCTTCGGTATCGGCGCCGTCGTAGGCGGCGTGGGCAACCGGGTGATGGGCCATGCGGTCGTCGCGAACGCCAAGGAAGCCTTCGGGCCCATCCCGGACACGATTCCGGGAGAACTGCAGGCCCTTGCGGAAACCACCGGCCCGGCCGCGCTCTACGAAACTTCCCTGGACGCGCAGCCGGACGGCGGCGCTCAGGGCGGCGGCACCCAGGACGGCGGCCGCCCGGACGGCGGCACCCCGGGCAGCGGCGCTCCGAAGACTTCAACGAAGGACGGCGCCACGTTTTGGATCTGAACACTGACCTGGGGGAGTCCTTCGGGACCTGGACCAAGGGCGCCGACGCCGCGATGTTTCCGCTGGTCACGAGCGCCAGCGTGGCCTGTGGGATGCACGCCGGGGACCCTGTGACCATGCTGGACACCTGCCGGGCGGCGTACGAGCTCGACGTCAACGTCGGTGCCCACATCGGCTACCCAGACCTGGCCGGCTTTGGCCTGCGCTCGCTGGATATGACCTTTGACGATCTCTTCGGCCTGGTCCTCTACCAGCTCGGGGCGCTCGACGGCGTCGCCCATGCCGTGGGCGCCTCGGTGGACTACGTCAAGCTGCACGGGGCGCTCTACGACCGCACCGTGCACGACGGCGAGCAGGCCTCCGCCGTGATCGCCGCTATCCAGGCCTACGATCCCGGACTGCCCGTCCTCGGCTTCCCCGGCTCAGCCCTGCTGGAAATCGCCAAGGAAGCCGGGCGCCCCGTCTTCTCCGAGGCCTTCGCCGACCGTGCCTACTTCCCCGACGGCACCCTCGTGCCGCGCACCGAGGTGGGGGCGGTGATGCTCGACGCCGGACAGGTTGCCGAGCGGGCGGTCAGGCTCGCCACAAAGGGCGAAATCGAGGCCGTCGACGGCACCGTGCTCCGAATTGAGCCGCAGTCGCTGTGCCTCCAGGGCGACACCCCCGGCTCCGTTGCCGCGGCGACCGCGATCCGTGCGGCGCTGGAGGCTGCCGGCGTCGAGCTGGAAAGCTTCGCCTGAACCGCTGGCCCTGACCCGCTGGCCCTGAACTGCGGGGCCGGCCGGGCAGCTCCCGGGCCGCCCGGACCCGGGGCTGCCACAGTGTCCTAAGGCCCTGTTCCGGCCAGAAGGGGCACCCTAGCTTGAAGGAATGACTGCCGGAGACGCGGCGGGGCTGGACGGGCCCGCCTCGGATGCAATGTTGAAGCTGGGCCGATTCTTTACGAAATGGGACCAGACCGACGACGGCAGGGCGGTGTTCCGCGAGGGTGGCCGCAAGGGCGACATCTTCTACCGGGACCGCTGGAGCCACGACAAGGTGGTCCGGTCCACGCACGGGGTGAACTGCACCGGCTCCTGCTCCTGGAAGGTGTACGTCAAGGACGGAATCATCACCTGGGAATCCCAGCAGACTGACTACCCCTCCGTGGGCCCGGACAGCCCGGAATACGAGCCGCGGGGCTGCCCGCGCGGCGCGGCCTTCTCCTGGTACACCTATTCGCCCACCCGGGTGCGTTTTCCGTATGCGCGGGGCGTCCTCGTCGAGATGTACCGCGAGGCCAAGGCCCGGCTGGGTGACCCGGTGCTGGCCTTTGCCGACGTCGTGGGCGACCCCGCGCGGCGCCGCCGCTACCAGCAGGCCCGCGGCAAGGGCGGCCTGGTGCGGGTCTCCTGGCAGGAGGCGATCGAAATCGCCGCCGCCGCGCACGTGAACACCATCAAGGCGTACGGCCCGGACCGCTGTGCCGGCTTCTCGCCCATCCCAGCGATGTCCATGGTCTCGCACGCCGTGGGGACCCGCTTCATCCAGCTGATCGGCGGGGTGATGACGTCCTTCTACGACTGGTACGCAGACCTCCCCGTGGCCAGCCCACAGGTGTTCGGGGACCAGACCGACGTCCCGGAATCGGGGGACTGGTGGGACGCCCGGTATCTGATGATGTGGGGATCCAACGTCCCGGTCACCCGCACCCCGGACGCGCACTGGATGGCCGAGGTGCGGTACCGCGGCACCAAGGTGGTCACGGTCAGCCCGGACTATGCGGACAACACGAAGTTCGCCGACGAATGGCTCCCCGCGCAGGCCGGAACCGACGCCGCGCTGGCCATGGCGATGGGGCACGTCATGCTCAAGGAATTCTTCGTCGACCGTGAGGTGCCGTTCTTCGCCGACTACGTCCGCCAGTACACCGACCTGCCGTTCCTGGTCGGTCTCGAACGGCGCGACGACGGCACGCTGACACCGGCCAAGTTCCTCACCGCCAAGGACCTCCCTGCCGCTGCCGGGGCCGAGGACGCGGCGTTCCGCACCGTCCTGTTCGACAAGAAGACCGGGCTGCCGGCGGTCCCCAACGGCTCGATGGGCTTCCGCTACTCAGAGAGCGGCGAGGGCAAGTGGAACCTGGACCTCGGAGCGATCGAACCGGCGCTGTCCCTCCGGGAAGTCTCAACGGAAAGCGCCGAGATCCTGCTGCCGTGCTTCGAGGACGCCGGCGGGGACGGCAGCGTGCTCCGCCGCGGCGTGCCCGTCCTGGAGGTGGAAGGCCAGCTGGTCACCACCGTCTTCGACCTCATGCTGGCCCAGTACGGGGTCGGCCGCGACGGGCTCCCGGGGGACTGGGCAGCCGGCTACCAGGACGCAGCGACACCCTACACGCCGGCCTGGCAGGAGGAGATCACCTCCGTCCCGGCGCAGGCCTGCATCCGGGTGGCCCGCGAATTCGCCCGCAACGCCGAACAGTCCAAGGGCCGGTCCATGATCATCATGGGCGCCGGGATCTGCCAGTGGTTCCACGGCGACACCACCTACCGGGCGGTGCTGGCCCTGGTGATGCTGACCGGCTGCATGGGCCGCAACGGCGGCGGCTGGGCGCACTACGTCGGCCAGGAAAAGACCCGGCCGGTCACCGGCTGGCTGTCGCTGGCCAACGCGCTGGACTGGTCCCGGCCGCCGCGGACCATGATCGGCACCGGCTACTGGTACATGCACACGGACCAGTGGCGGCAGGACGGCTACTGCGCGGATGCGCTGAAGTCCCCGCTCTCCACCGGGGCCCTGGACGGCATGCACACCGCGGACGCCCTGGCCCAGTCCGCCCGGCTCGGCTGGATGCCGTTTTACCCGCAGTTCGACCGGAACCCGCTGGACCTCGCGGACGAAGCCGGGGCGGCCGTAGCCGCCGGCACCGCGACGGATGCCGCCGGCTACATCGCCGATGCCCTGAAGAGCCGCACCCTGAACCCGGCGATCGAGGACGTGGACGCCCCGGAAAACTGGCCGCGGACCCTCGTGCTGTGGCGCTCCAACCTGTTCGGCTCCTCGGCCAAGGGCAACGAGTACTTCCTGCGGAACCTGCTGGGAACCCACAACAACGTCCTGGGCCAGGACCATGCCGAGGGGCTCAAGCCCAAGGATGTGAAATGGCATGAGCAGGCGCCCGAAGGGAAGCTGGACCTGCTGGTTTCCGCGGACTTCCGGATGACCTCCACCACCCTGCTGTCCGACGTCGTGTTCCCGGCCGCCACCTGGTATGAAAAGCACGACCTGTCCTCCACCGACATGCACCCGTTCGTTCACGCCTTCACCCCCGCGATTGACCCGCCGTGGGAGACCAAGACGGACTTCGACACCTTCCACCTGCTGGCCCAGGAGTTCTCCCGGCAGGCCAAAACCCACCTCGGCGTCCGCCGGGACCTGGTGAGCGTGCCGCTGCAGCACGACACGCCCGGCCAGCTGGCCCAGCCCGGCGGGATTGTGCGGGACTGGCGGGACATGTCCGTCCCCGCGGTCCCGGGTCAGAACATGCCCATTTTTTCCGTCGTCGAGCGGGACTACACCGCCATCGCGGACAAGCTCGCCGCCGTCGGGCCGCTGGCGGACAAACTGGGCTTCACGGTCAAGAACGTCACGTACAAACTTGCCGGGCCGTTGGACCGGCTCAGCCGTTCCAACGGGGTGATGCTTGGCGGTGCCGCGGACGGCCGTCCCGCGATCGACACGGACGCGAAGATGGCCGAGGCCATCCTGGCGTTCTCCGGCACCACCAACGGGGCGCTGGCCGTGCAGGGATTCAAGGACCTGGAAATCCGCACCGGGAGGAAACTGGCGGACCTGGCCGAGGGCTCCGAAGAAAAATTCATCACTTTCGCCCAGACCCAGGCCGGCCCGGTTCCGGTGATCACCTCGCCGGAATGGTCCGGCTCCGAGACCGGCGGCCGGCGCTATGCGCCCTTCACCATCAACGTCGAGCGGCTCAAGCCCTTCCACACGCTGACCGGCCGGATGCACTTCTTCCTGGACCACGACTGGATCCGGGACATCGGCGAGGCGCTGCCGATCTACCGGCCGCCGCTGGACATGCACCGGCTCTTCGGCGAGCCCAAACTCGGCCAGGACGGGAAACTGGAGGTGGTGGTCCGCTACCTGACCCCGCACTCCAAGTGGTCCATCCACTCCGAATACCAGGACAACCTGCTGATGCTCTCGCTCTCCCGAGGCGGCCCGACCGTCTGGATGAGCCCGGCCGACGCGGCGGCCATCGAGGTCAAGGACAACGACTGGGTGGAGTGCCTGAACATTAACGGCGTCCTGGTGGCCAGGGCCATCGTCAGCCACCGGATGCCGGCCGGCGTGGTCTATGTGCACCACGCGCAGGAACGCACCATTGACGTGCCCAAGTCCGAGGCCACCGGGCGGCGCGGCGGCATCCACAACTCCGTGACCCGGCTGCTGGTCAAGCCCTCGCACCTGATCGGCGGCTACGCCCAGCTCGCCTACGCGTTCAACTACCTTGGCCCCACCGGAAACCAGCGCGACATGGTGGCCACCGTCCGGCGTCGTTCCCAGGAGGTGCAGTACTGATGCGTGTCATGGCCCAAATGGGCATGGTCATGAACCTGGACAAATGCATCGGCTGCCACACCTGTTCCGTGACCTGCAAGCAGGCCTGGACCAACCGTGCCGGCACCGAATACGTGTGGTTCAACAACGTCGAAACCCGCCCAGGGCAGGGCTATCCGCGCCGCTACGAGGACCAGGAGAAGTGGCACGGCGGCTGGGCGCTGAACAAGCGCGGGAAACTGGTGCTCAAGGCCGGCGGCCGGGTCAAGAAGCTCTTCGGGATCTTCGCCAGCCCGGTCCAGCCCGAGCTCAAGGACTACTACGAGCCATGGACCTACGACTACAAGACCCTCGTTGACGCGCCCCTGGGCGACGACTTCCCGGTGGCCCGGCCCAAGTCCCTGATCACCGGGGAGGACACCAAGATCACCTGGTCCGCGAACTGGGACGATGACCTCGGCGGCTCCGCCGAGAACGGCCACCTGGACCCGATCGTGGAGAAGGTCCGGCGGGAATCCGAGGACAAGATCAAGTTCGCGTACGAACAAACCTTCATGTTCTACCTGCCGCGGATCTGCGAGCACTGCCTGAACCCGTCCTGCATGGCTTCCTGCCCCTCCGGCGCGATCTACAAGCGGGTGGAGGACGGGATTGTGCTGGTGGACCAGGACAAATGCCGCGGCTGGCGCCAGTGCGTCACCGGCTGCCCCTACAAGAAGATCTACTTCAACCACAAGACCGGCAAAGCCGAGAAGTGCACCTTCTGCTACCCGCGGGTGGAGGTGGGGCTCCCGACAGTCTGCTCCGAGACCTGCGTGGGCCGGCTGCGGTACCTGGGGCTGTTCCTGTACGACGCCGACGCCGTCACCGCGGCGGCCTCCGTCACGGACCCCCGGGAACTCTACGACGCCCAGATGGACGTGCTTCTGGACCCGAACGACCCCGCCGTCCAGGACGAGGCCCGGGCCCAGGGCATCCCCGAAGACTGGATCGACGCCGCCGTGCGCTCGCCGGTCTACGCCCTGGCCAAGGTCTACAAGGTGGCGCTGCCGCTGCACCCGGAATACCGGACCATGCCGATGGTCTGGTACGTGCCGCCGCTCTCACCCGTGGTGGACCTGCTGCGCGACCAGGGCCACGACGGCGAGGACACCGGCAACCTTTTCGGCGCCATCGACGCGCTGCGCATCCCGGTGGAATACCTCGCTGAACTCTTCACCGCCGGCGACGCGGACCGGGTCACCGCGGTGCTGAAGAAGCTCGCCGCCATGCGCTCCTTCATGCGCGGCATCAGCCTCGGCAACGACCCGGACGACGCCATCCCGGAGGCCGTGGGGATGGACAGCCAGAGCATGTACGAGATGTACCGGCTGATGGCGATCGCGAAATACGAGGAGCGCTACGTCATCCCGAAGGCCCACGTGGAACAGGCCCACGACCTCGAGGAAATGGGCTGTTCGCTCGACTTCGAGGGCGGCCCCGGCATGCAGGATACCGCCCACTTCGGCGAAGCCAGCGGCCGGCCCGTCCCCGTGGCGGTGGAAACCTTCAACGCCCTCCGGGACCGGCAGACCTCCGGCTCCGCGCCCGGCGAAACCACACTGCGCGGCAGGGTGAACCTGCTGAACTGGGACGGCACCGGAGCGCCCTCCGGGCTTTTTCCGGAAAAGGCGTTGCTTCCGGAAAAACCGCCTCCGGAGAAACCGCCGCCGCCGAAACCGGCGGCCCCCGCGGAATCCCCTCCGGCGGGGGAGCAGCCATGACCCGCCGCCAGCAGGTCCTCTACCTCGCCGCGGCCTGGTGCCTGTCCTACCCTGACGAGGAACTGACCGGCCGGGTCCCGCTGATGCGGGCCGCTCTGGCAGAGTTCCCCGGCGCCACGGCGGACTTCGTTGCAGTCCTGGACCAGCTGGAGTCCACGCCGCCGATCCAGCTCCAGTCCCAGTACGTGCGCGAGTTCGACCTCGGAAAGCGCCACGCCCTGCACCTTTCCTACTGGACTGACGGGGACACCCGGCGCCGCGGCGAGGTTCTGGGCAACTTCAAGAAGACCTACCGGCAAAGCGACATCCTGGTGGACACCCACGGCGAACTGCCCGACTACCTCCCGATGGTCCTCGAATACGCCGCGCTGGTGGACCTGGCGGCCGGCCGCGAGCTGCTGACGCGCTTCCGGGCGAGCCTGGAGATGCTCCGCTTCGGGCTGCTCCGGGACCAGCTGCCGCACGCCCGGATCCTGCAGGCCGTCTGCGCCACGCTGCCCGGGAAATCCCCGGCGGACGAGCAGGCCGTCATGCGGATGGCCGGCTACGGCCCGCCCACCGAGGCCGTGGGCCTGGACCCGTACGATCCGCGCCTGCTGCCCGTGAAGGGGGCCTGAGCATGCTGGCATTCGAAGCGGAACCCGGATCCGCCGTCGGACTCTCCGCACTGGACATCGTGCTGTGGGGCGTTCTCCCGTACGTCATGGTGGTGGTTTTGGTCGGCGGGCTTCTCTGGCGCTACAAGTACGACCAGTTCGGCTGGACCACGAGGTCTTCCCAGCTCTATGAGTCCAGGCTGCTGAGGATTGCGTCCCCGTTGTTCCACTTTGGCCTGCTCGCCGTAATCGCCGGTCACTTCTTCGGCCTGGTCATTCCGATGGGCTGGACCCAGGCGGCCGGGATGAGCCAGGAGTTCTACCACTTCAACGCCCTGCTGGTCGGCGGAATCGCCGGGGTCGGAACGCTGGGCGGGATCCTCCTGCTGATCTACCGCCGCCGGACCACCGGGCCGGTCTTCATGGCCACCACCGGCAATGACAAGACCATGTACGTGGTGCTCACCGCGGCCATTGTGTTCGGGCTGTGGACCACCTTGGCGAGTGTCTTCGAGGGCGAGCACGGGCACAATTACCGCGAGACCGTGGCCCCGTGGTTCCGCTCGCTGTTCATCTTCCAGCCCGACATCGCGGCGATGGCCGCGGCGCCGTTCTCCTTCCACCTGCACACCCTGGTAGGCATGGCGCTGTTCGTGATCTGGCCGTTCACGCGCCTGGTCCATGCCTTCACGGCCCCGTTCCACTACCTCTTCCGCCCCTACATCGTCTACCGCTCCCGGGACCGGGAAACCGGTGGGGCCGGGGCCAAAGACACAGCCGGCGCTGCCGGCGCCCGGAGCTCCACGGCCGGCGCGCGGCGGGGCTGGTCCGCCGTCGGAACCCGGGACCGGGACACCAGGAACCGGTGACCCGGTGCCATCGCTGAAGCTGAGTTGCTGAACTGCTTGTTGACCAAGGAAGGAGACCGCCGTGGCCGGAGCAATGTTCCCGCCCGTTGCCGCCCCTGCGGGCCGGGCGCTCAATCTGACGCTCGCCACCTCGACCTCCGTGGTGTGCTTCTGGGCCTGGAACTCCATCGCCACGCTGAGCGCGTTCTACACCCAGCACCTGCACCTCAATCCGGCCACCACCGGCGTGCTCGTGGCCATGCCCGTCTTCGTCGGCTCGCTGGGGCGGATCGTCGTCGGCGCCTTGACGGACAAGTACGGCGGCCGCGCCATGTTCACTTTTGTCCTGCTGGCCTCCATCGTCCCGATCCTGCTGGTGGCCGTCGGCGGTAGCCTCGACTCCTTCGCCGTAGTGCTGGCTGCCGGCGTGCTGCTGGGGGTCGCCGGAACCGTCTTCGCCGTCGGGATCCCCTTCGTCAGCGCTTGGTACGAGCCCGCCCGGCGGGGTTTCGCCACCGGCGTCTTCGGCGCGGGCATGGGCGGAACGGCCCTGGCCGCCTTCCTGAACCCCCGGCTTGTCGCCGCCATCGGCTACGTTCCCACCCACCTGCTGATCGCCGCGATTCTGGCGGTCATGGCCGCCATCATCTGGTTCCGAATGAAGGAGGCGCCGGGCTGGACCCGCAGCAACGCGCCCGTGATGCCCAAGCTGATCGACGCCGCGAAGACCCCGGTCACGTGGAAGCTGTGCTTCCTCTACGCAGTCCTCTTCGGTGGCTTCGTCTCCTTCGCCACGTATCTGCCCACGTACCTCCGGGATGTCTACAGCTTCGATCCCAGCGCCGCCGGCGCCCGCACCGCGGGGTTTGCGCTCGCCGCCGTGCTGGCGCGCCCGGTGGGCGGCGTACTCGCCGACAAGATCGGTCCCAAGCCCGTGGTGATCGCCGCCCTCGCCGGCGTCGCTGTCCTCGCCTGGGTGGTGAACCTGCAGCCCGACGGCGATGTCCCCGCCGGCCTGACGTTCGTCGCCATGGCGGCGGCGCTGGGCCTGGGCACGGGCGGGGTGTTCGCCTGGGTGGGGGTCCTCGCGCCGGAGGGCAAGGTCGGCAGCATCAGCGGGGTGGTCAGCGCGGCCGGCGGCCTGGGCGGCTACTTCCCGCCGCTGATCATGGGCGCCACCTATGACGCCGCGGCGCACAGCTACGCGATCGGGCTGCTGCTGCTAGTCGCCACGGCGCTCGCGGCGCTGGTCTTCACCATCTTCGCCATGCACGGCAGGACCAAGGCCAAGGTCGCGGCCGCCTAGCGCAGCCCAGGGACTAGCCGAACAGCAGGGTGGCCAGCGTAAAGATGGCCAGCCCGGCCAGGGCGCCCACCACCGTGCCGTTGATCCGGATGAACTGCAGGTCCCTGCCGACCTGCAGCTCGATCTTCTGCGACGTCTCTTCGGCATCCCAGCGGGCCACGGTGTCCGTGATGACCCCCGCGATGTCCGAGCGGTAGGTCTTCACGAGGTAGCCGGCCGCGTCGCCGATCCAGGCGTTCACCTTGCCGGCGAGCTCGGGATCGACCAGCAGCCGGGTGCCGAAGTCATGCACGGCCGCCTTGAACTTGACGGTCAGTTCGCTGTGCGGGTCATCGACGGCGGTGAGCAGGGCCGTCTTGATGGTGTCCCAGGTGCGGGAGGCGAGCTCGCGGACCTCCGGGTCGCCGAGGACTTGGGCCTTGATACCCTCGGCGCGGGCGATCATGACAGGATCATGCTGCAGGTCCTGCGCGAGTTCCTTGAGGTACTTGTCGATCGAGAGGCGGACCTGGTGCTGCGGGTCGGACTGCACGGCGCGGGTGAACTTGAGGATCTCCACGTACACCTTGTCGCCCACCAGCCCGTCCACGAACGAGGGCACCCACGTCGGGGACCGGTCGGTGACCAGCCTGTTGACCGTCTCCTGGTTGTCCCGCACCCAGTCCACGGTGCGGTCCACCATTAGGTCCACCAGCGCATGGTGGTGCCCGTCGTCGAAGATCCGCTCGGCGAGCCGGCCCACCGGCGGCCCCCACGGCGGGGTGAGCAGGTGCTTACGGACCATGGACTCGATCACGGCCTGGACGTCGTCGTCGTTGAGCACCTTGAACGCGCCGCGGATGACGGCGGCACCCTCCTTGGCGACCCGGTCCGGGCCGCCGGGGCTGGACAGCCAGGCGCCGGCCTTGCGCGCAATGTCTGCGGACGCCAGCTTCTCCTGGACCACCTGTTCGGAGAGGAAATTGGTTTCCACGAATTCGCCCAGCGAGGCGCCGATCTGGTCCTTGCGGCGCGGGATGATCGCGGTGTGCGGGATCTTGATGCCCATGGGGTACTTGAACAGGGCCGTGACGGCGAACCAGTCCGCGAGGGCACCGACCATGCCGCCCTCGGCCGCGGCGCGGACATATTCGAGCCCCGGATACTGCTTCTGCAGGGCGAACGCGACGATGAAAATCACCGCCATGACGACCAGCAGCGAGAGGGCCAGGAGCTTCATCCGGCGCAGCGCCGCGGCCTTCTCGCGGTCGCTGGAGGCAGCGGAACGCTGCCCGGGGGGACCGCCCGGCCGGGCGCCGCCCGGACGTCCCGCGGCACCGGTCAGGGAAGTTGCCTCAGTATTCACCTGCATGAGCCCAGCCTAGCCCGCCACGGAAACGGACGGTCCGCTAACGTGGCACCATGACCACTGATGAGCCTGCCGCCGCCGCCCGGCCTTTGGTCTATGCCCACCGCGGCTCCAGCGGAACCTTCGCCGAGCACACCCGGGCCGCGTACCTGCAGGCCATCGCCGACGGCGCCGACGGCGTGGAATGCGATGTCCACCTGACCCGGGACCAGCACGTGGTGCTCCTGCACGATGCCACCCTGGACCGCACCTCGGACGGCACCGGCCAGGTGGCCGACCGGACCCTGCAAGAACTCCAGGAACTGGACTTCTCCTCCTGGAAGGGAGCCCGGATCCCGGAGGCCTACGGCGCCAAGTCCGGGCAGTTCCTGACCCTGCCGGACCTGCTCGACATCCTGCGCGCGGCCGGCCGCGGGATCGGGCTGGCGATCGAGTTCAAACACCCGAGCCCGTACCAGCTCAGACTCGAGGACCGGGCCCTGGAGGTCCTGAGGGTCGAGGGCTGGGATCCGCGGACGTCGATGCTGGAGAACATCACGGTTTCCTTCATGAGCTTTAGCCCCGACTCCGTAAAACACCTCCTGGAGTCCGTGCCGGCCGCGGCCGTCTGCCAGCTCGTGGACGACGTCAATGTGGCGGACATCCGGGAGGAACTGGGCCTCGGTGCCCTGACCGGCGGGGCGCTGGCCAACGTGATGAAGGCCGCCCAGGCTGAGGGGGAACGGATCCTGGCGGCGGCCGAGGCGGGCATTGCCGGCCCCGGCATCGGGTACGTCCGCACGCACGCCCCGGCCGTTCAGCGCTGGCTCGCCTCGGGGCTGCGGTGCCGGGTGTGGACGGTCGACACCGAGGACGACGTCGAACGGTGCCGGAAACTCGGGATCCAGGAGATCACCACCAACTGGCCGGCCCAGGTCCTCTCCCAGCTCATGGCGGACAGCCGGCCCCCACGGTAGCCGCCTGGCCGCTCCACGGATCCTGGGCCGACATCTTCACATCCCCTGCGTCCCCGCGGATTACGGCCGGCGTGGCCGCTGTGGTTGAGTTGTTGCATGCCATTTCGCCGGCCCGTCCCGGACCTCCAGACGCTATCCGCGGCAGCGATGAGCGCGCTGCTGCTCACCAGTGCCGCCAAGCACTTCCGCGAGCCTGAATTTTTCCACCCGGTGGTACCCGACTTCCTGTGCCGGGACGACTCCGGCGAGCAGCCGAACGGGCCCCTGGCCGTCCTGTCCCGTGAGGAATGGGTGGCAGTGAGCGGGCTGCTGGAAGCCGCCGCCGCCGTCGGGCTCCTGGTCCCGGCCACCCGGAGGGCCGCCGCGGGCAGTGTCACGGCGCTGTTCGCCGCTTTCCTCGCCGGCCACGTGGACGCCCTGCGCAAAGCCTACGGGCCGGAGGGCTCGCCGCGCCGGCGACGCGTGCACACCCTGCGGCTCCCGCTCCAGGCGCCCCTCATCGCATGGGCCTGGACTTTGACACGGCGGAACCGGCGCCCGTGAAAATCCTGCAGTCACCGGCGGTGCGGATCGGTTTGTCGATCAGCATCGCCACCGGGCTCTACGGCGTCTCCTTCGGCGCGCTGTCCGTAACCTCAGGCCTGGATTTCTGGCAGACCATGGCGCTGAGCCTGCTGCTGTTCAGCGGCGGCTCGCAGTTCGCGTTCATCGGTGTGGTGGCCGGCGGCGGGTCGGGCGTCGCGGCGATGGGCGCCGCGACGCTGCTGGGCATGCGCAACGGCATCTACGGCATGCAGATCAATGCCCTCCTGCAGCCGCGGGGGTGGCGGAAGTTTGCCGCGGCCCAACTGACCATCGATGAGTCCACCGCCACCAGCACCGGGCAGACGGATCCCGACGAGCAGAAACGCGGCTTCTGGACCGCCGGAATCGGCGTCTTTGTCCTCTGGAACCTGTTCACCGCCCTCGGCGCACTGGCCGGCGGGGCACTCGGGGATCCCAAACAGTGGGGACTGGACGGCGCCGCTGTGGCGGCCTTCCTGGGCCTGCTCTGGCCGCGGCTGAAAGGCAGGGAACCTGTGGCCATCGCGGTGGTCTGCGCGCTGGCCACCGTGCTGGCCGTGCCGTTCGTGCCCCCGGGAGTGCCGATCCTCGTCGCCGCCGTGGTCGCGGCGGGGATCGGCTGGTTCAGCCACGGCCGCAGCGACGAGGGCCTGGAGCCGGACGTCGATCCGTACGCGGAGGACCACGTGCACCACCACCACGACCCTGCCCGCGATTCCCGCGGTGACCGCTCCGGAGACGACGCATGAACCTCTGGATGTGGCTGCTGCTCTCCTGCCTGCTCGCCTACGCCTGGAAGCTGCTCGGCTACCTGGTGCCGGCCAGCCTGCTCCGCAACCCGCGGACGTCCAGGATTGCCGGGACCATGACAATCGGGCTGCTGGCGTCCCTGACGGTGGTCAATGCCGTCGCCTCCGGCCAGTCGCTCGTCCTGGACGCCCGGCTTGGCGCCTTGGCGGCGGCGGCCATCGCTTTGTGGTTGCGCGCGCCGTTCCTGGTGGTGGTGATCGCCGGCGCGGCCGCGGCCGCCGGGCTCCGGCTGCTCGGCTGGGACTGACCCGTTCGTGGGACGCCTGACCGCGCTGGGCCGCGGACCGGCTGTGGGTGCGGCCGGAACGGTCTTTAGTCCCTACTTGGTGCCGGGATCGCATGGGAGCATTCGAACATGACTGAACACGACGGCGAGCTGCCGGCTGCCGACCGGGAGGCTGCCGATGAGCAGGCCCCGGAGCAGCAGACCGCGGAGCAGCAGGCCGCGGAGCAGCAGGCCGCGGAGCAGCAGGCCGCGGAGCAGCAGGCCGCGGAGCCGCGCAAGGATCAGCGCACCAAGGCGCACGAGCCGTATGTTTCCGGCGGGGCTGAGTCCACCCGGGAAATGCGCGAAATGTCCCGCCGCCGTCGGGAAGCCGAAGAGAAGCTTCAGCAACACCTTCTCGAAGCCAGGGAAAAGCCGGCCGAAGACTAGCGCCGGGCACCGGGCTGTCGGGGCACCTGCAGGAACCGGCGCTTATGGGTGCTAGCCGAGAACGGCGTCGAACGCGGTGCCCGTCAGCGGGGCCTGCGGCGGCAACGCCCGGTCCGGCCGCTCCGTCCGGATGGCGTCCTCAACCAGCGCCACGGGCCGGCGCCACGCGTCGGAGCCCGGCTCCATGGTGTCCACGACGCCGATCAGCATGGCCAGCAGGCGGATCATGTCCGTCATGGAAATATCGCTGCGCAGGGTGCCCTGCCCCTGGCCCCGGCCCAGCAGCACGGCGATGGATTCAATCAGGCCGCCCGTGATCCCGGTTAGCAGCCCGCGCCGGCCCGCGACAGCTCCCAGCAGGTTGGCTTCTTCGCTGGCGACATGCATCGTGGCATCGATGACCCGAAAGAGCCCTGCGGCGGCGTCAGGATCGGCCAGGGCCTCATCGATGGCCGGATCCACCTGCAGCCGGAGCTGCTGGTTCAGGGCAGCGAGCACCAGCTCTTCCTTGTCGGCGAAATTCCGGAAAAGGGTGGCGGGACCCACGCCGGCGGTGACGGCAATGGTCTGCAGCGGCACCTCGGGGCCGTGCTCGCGGAAGCACTGGCGGGCCGCGGCGATGATTTTGTCCACGTTGCGCGCGGCATCTGCGCGGAGCGGCCTGCGGTCTACTGCCCGGTTCATTTGCCTAGGGTAGCAACGCGAAGGGTGCGCGAACCTGTTACCGGCGGGTAGTGACTTATGTGACGGTGGCGGAGGTGCCCCCGGCCGCTGCCGGGCTGGAATCGCGTGAAAGACTAGTGCCGGACAGCCCGGAAGTTTTCGCCCCCGGTGTCCTGACTGAGTGAAGGGAACCACCACATGCTGGTCGCATTCTCCGTAGCACCTTCCGGTGACCCAGCCAACGGGCAAGCGCCCGGCGACGCGTCGGTCCACGACGCCGTCGCGGCGGCGGTGCGGATCGTCCGGGAGTCGGGCCTGCCCAACCGGACGAGTTCCATGTTCACCGAGATCGAGGGGGACTGGGACGAGGTCATGGACGTCGTCAAGCGGGCCACGGACGCGGTGGGCGCCTACGGTTCGCGCGTCTCGCTGGTCCTCAAGGCGGACATCCGGCCGGGCTACAGCGGCGAGCTGACCGGCAAGGTGGAACGGCTGGAAGACGCCATCGACGGGCAGGGCGCCGTCGGGGCCGGCCCGCAAATCCCAACCCGGCCGGGAAACTAGGCGTACTGAGCCGGACCGCACGCCGAAACGCGGGCGGGAACGGCGCGCCCGGAGGGGTACCGCCGGGCGCGGGCGGCTGGAACACTGGGGGCATGATCGAGCATCAATCCGCCCCCGGCTGGGTCGCCGTCGAGAACTTCCTCTCCGACGCGGTGGTCCGCCCGGACCGTTCACTCAAGCGCGCCGTCACCAGCGCGCTTGAGGCAGGCATGCCGCCCATCGAAGTGGCCCCCAACGCCGGCAAACTCCTGAAGCTGCTGGTCCAGCTCTCCGGTGCCCGCCGCGTCCTGGAGATCGGTACGCTGGCCGGCTTCAGCACCATCTGGATGGCCCAGGGACTGCCCGACGACGGCCGGCTGGTCACCTGCGAATACCTCCCCCTGCACGCCCGCGTCGCGCGCACCAACGTTGACGACGCCGGGCTGGGCCACAAGGTGGACATCCGGGTCGGCGCGGCGCTGGACACCCTGCCCGAGCTGGAAAGCGAGGCCGGGCCGCCCTTCGATTTCGTGTTCATCGATGCCGACAAGGAAAACAACCCACACTACCTGGACTGGGCCATCCGGCTTGGCCGGCCCGGCACCACCATCGTGGTGGACAACGTCGTGTGGGAGGGTGCAGTGCTGGACGCGTCGATGGACCCGGTCAACGCCCCCGGAATCATCAGCACCCTCCAGATGATGGGCGATGACCCGCGGCTGGACGGCACCGTGATCCAGACCGTGGGTTCGAAAGGCTGGGACGGCTTCGCCCTCGCGATCGTCCGCTAGGTGCAAGAGATTGTCCGCCGGGGCGAACGCGCCGGTGGCAGCCGACCCCGTGAAGCGCCCGGCCACCCCCAAGTGCTAAGTATGCTTAGATTACTTGTCGACGGCGCCAGCGATGGCGGCGCGGCCGCGGACGCGCAGGACTTCAGCCACGTGGCCGGGCCCAGCCCGATCCGCCCAGCCCGATCCGCCCAGCCCGATCCGCCCAGCCCGATCCGCCCAGCCCGATCCGCCCAGCCCGATCCGCCCAGCCCGAAGGAACACAGGCAGCCGAAATGAACGGGATCCCCATCTCGCACCACCCCCTACCTGTCCGGATCAGCTCCGCGGCCGCAGACCTGGTGACGATCAGCCCCCTGCTGTCCGAGGCGCAGGACGCCGTCGGCGATGTGCCGGCGCTGCTGGAGCTGGCCAAGGCGGCCGCGGCGGCGGCGCCCAAACCAGGGGACGGCCGGACCGCGTTCCTGTGGGAGATTCTGGCCTCCGTGACCGCCGTCGATGTCGCCGCCGGACGGGTGCTGGAACCACACCTGGATGCCGTGGCGATCCTGGCCCAGGCCGGCGACGAGGCGGCACGGCACGGCCGGGACTGCCCGGATCCCGACGGTGCCGACTTCGACGGGACCTGGGGTGTGTTCGCCGCCGAGGCGCCCGGCCTGCGGCTTGAAGCCAAGGAAGCCGCAGACGGCTGGATCCTGCAGGGATCCAAGCCCTGGTGCTCGCTCGCCGCCCAGCTGGACCATGCCGTGCTGACGGCCCATCTGGAGGCCGGAGGCCGGGCCGCCTTCGCCGTCGACCTCCACGCGAACGGGGTGGGCTTCGCGAATCCGGAGTGGACCAGCCGGGGGCTGCGCGAGATTCCCAGCGGCACAGTCCACTTCGAGGCCGTTTCCGCCGTGCCCCTCGGCGGCGCCGGCTGGTACTACCAGCGCCCGGGTTTCGCATGGGGCGGCATGGGCGTGGCCGCCTGCTGGCTCGGCGGCGCCGTCGCCGTGGCGCGCAGCTTCGCCGACTCCCTGCGGCACGCCGCCGACGGCGGACGGGAACCGGACCAGATTGCACTGGCCCACCTCGGCGAGATTGACCGAACGCTGGCCGCCCTGACCGCCTACCTGGCCGGCACGGCCGCGAGGATCGACGCCGGCGAACTCTCGGACCGCGGTGCGTGGCAGGAAGCTCTGCGCGTGCGCGGCAGCGTGGCCGCCGCCGTCGAACGCGTCCAGACGCTCGTGAGCCAAAATCTCGGTCCGGCCCCGCTCGCCTTTGACGAGCGCTACGGAAAACGGATGGCCGATCTCGCCCTGTACATCCGCCAGCACCACGCGATGCGCGACGACGCGCAGCTGGGCGCCCTGGCACTGGCCGAAAGCAACCCATGGTGACCTTCACCCACAACGACGCCGGGACCACCGAGGCCGCCTGGGCCGGCAGCCGTGCCGCCGGGCTGCCGGACCTGCCGCTGGATGACGGGGCGCTCGCCGGCCGGGCCTTCGTTGTCCTGGCCGCGCACCCGGACGACGAATCGCTCGGGGCCGGCGGGCTGCTGGCCCGGCTGCACGCCGTCGGCGCCACGGTCCGCGTGCTGCTGTGCACGGCGGGGGAAGGATCCCACCCCGGCTCGCCAACGACGACGCCGGAACAACTCGCGGCGGTACGGCTGCAGGAGTTCGGCGATGCCCTGAAACGCCTTTCCGGGGTCGGGAACGGGGCCGGGGACGTGGCGTGGCAGTGCCTGGGCCTGCCCGACGGTCACCTCGCCGGGCACCGGGAAGAGATCCGGGCCGCCGTCCGGGACGCGGTCCGGGAGGCGGCGGCCGTATGCGGTCGCGCCGCCGACGAGGTGGTCCTCGTGGCGCCCTACCGCTCCGATGGCCACACCGACCACGACGTCCTCGGATCCGTTGCCGCCGGGCTCAGCGCCGCGGCGGGCCACGCCCTCCTCGAGTACCCCATCTGGTACTGGCTGTGGGCGGCACCAGGCGCGCCGGACGCCGGCGGCGACCCGGCCGGCCTGACCGGACCCGGCGACCCGGCCGGCGGCGCATGGCGCGGCTGGTTCCGGCTGCCGCTGCGCCCGGCAGAGCTTGAGGCCAAGGCCGCCGCGATGGCGGCACATGTGTCCCAGGTCCGCCCGCTCTCCGGGCTGCCGGGCGACGAGGTGCTCCTGCCACCGGCCTTCCTGGCACACTTTGAGCGGGCCTGGGAGACGTTTGCCTGGCACCCTGCGGTCGCCCCGGCCGACGGCCCGGGCGGCGGCCCTGCGGACGGCCCGGACGATGGCCCGGGCGGCGGCCCTGCGGACGGCCCGGACGATGGCCCGGGCGATGGCGGGTCCCGGCGGCCCTTCGTCGCGGGCGACGCGGAGCGCGTGTTCGATGCGGTCCACGCCCGGGAGGAGGACCCCTGGCAGTACACCTCGAGCTGGTACGAGCAGCGCAAACGCACCCTCACGCTCGCCGCGCTGCCCGGCAGCAGCTACACGTCCGGGTTGGAGATCGGCTGCTCCATCGGGACCCTGAGCGTGGAACTCGCGCCGCGGTGCGGAAGCTTCCTCGCCGTCGATGCCAGCGGCACCGCGCTGGACCGTGCCGCCAGGCGGCTCGTGCACCTGCCCGCGGCGACGACGCGACACCTGACCGTCCCAAACGAGTGGCCGGACGGATCGTTCGACCTGATCGTGGTTTCAGAGGTGGGCTACTACCTCTCACCGGCAGAGCTCGCCGGACTGTTCGACCGGATTCAAGGCTCGATCATGCCCGGCGGGACCCTCGCGCTGTGCCACTGGCGGCACCCCATTTCCGGCTGGGAACTCGACGGCGACGCGGTCCACGCCGCGGCCCGGCGGCACCTGGGCTGGGCGGGCGGCGGGAGCTACCAGGAGCGCGACTTTGTGCTCGAGGTGTTTCTTGCCCCGGACGCTGTACCGGGTGCCGCGCCGGGCCTGGGCGGCCCGGAACGGATGCGGTGACCCCGATGACGGCGTTGCCATTGCCGCGCGGGCACCGCATCGACCGGGTCGCCGTCGTCATGCCCGCAAACAACGAGGAAGACCACCTGGAACTGGCGTTGGAGGCCGTCCAGCGGTCCGCGGACGCCCTCCGCAGGGTCCGGTCCGACGTCGACACCCGGGTGACGGTGGTACTGGACAGCTGCACGGACGGCTCCGCCGCCGTCATGGCCGGCTTCGCAGCCTCGGACCCGCGTTTCAGCGCACTGGAGGTCAGCTACCGCAGCGCCGGCGCCAGCCGGGCCGCTGGCGTCCGGGCCTCCGGCATCGGCGTGACCCGGCGGCGGCCGCCCGGCCAGCGCTGGACGCCGCCGCCCTGGGCCGGCCGGACCTGGCTGGCCAACACCGACGCCGATTCCCGGGTGCCGGAGAACTGGCTGGTGCGCCAGCTGGAGTTCGCCGAGGCCGGGGCCGACGCCGTGCTGGGTTCCGTGGAACCGGACCCCGCCGGGATGGACCCTGAACTGCTCCGGTGCTGGCACGAACGCCACCCCTTCCGCGAGGACCACCCGCATATCTATGGCGCGAATTTCGGGGTCCGGGCTTCCGCCTATCTTGCCGCCGGAGGGTTCGCCAGGGTCACGTCCGAAGAAGACCGGACCCTGGTGCACAGCCTCCGCAGCCGCGCCTTCACGGTCACCGCAACGGACAGCATCAGGGTCATGACCTCCGGCCGGACCCATGCCCGGGCGCCCCACGGCTTTGCCACCTACCTGCGGAGCCTGGGCCACCTGCTGCCGCCTGCCAGCTGAAGATTCATTGACGCCGGGACCTGGCCGCTCCACACTGAAGAAGTGACGGACGATGCGAAAGAACCCAGCATTGATCAGGTTGTCGAGCGTCTGGCTGCCAGGTTTCCGCACGTGCCGCGGATGCACATCGCCGGGATCGTCGGCGAGGAATTCGATGCCCTGAACGCAGGCCGGATCCGGACCTACATACCCACACTGGTTGAGCGCGGCGCCCGCGTGCGGCTCAAGAGCGAGTTCGGGATCAGCGCCGCCGAAGACTAACGCACGTGACGCCGCCCCCTAGCCGCGAGTTCGCCGGATGCGCGCGACCCGGCACCCCCGAGTTTGCCGGATCCGTGCGACCCCGCCGGAAAGTTCCGGCGATCCCGCAGCTGTCCGGCGATTTCGACGGCGGCGGCCCGGGGCAGGCGGCACAGTAGCCGGAGGGGGCGCGCGGGTCCAAAGCCCCTGACCCCGGGACACCGGCCCCGCGCAGTATGGGTCCACCGACAATCCACAGGAGTGCTGACATGGCTGAATCGCCCGTGATGTGGTTTGACGAGATCGGCATGGCCGACGTCCCACGGGTCGGCGGGAAGAACGCCTCGCTCGGCGAGCTCATCCGGACCCTCCAAAGCGAGGGGATACGGGTCCCCGACGGGTTCGCCACCACAGCCGCCGCCTACCGCTCGTTCGTCGCGGCCAACGGGATCGACGCCGCCATGCGATCGCGCATTGCCGCCTACCGGGCCGGGGACGCCACACTGCGCGCCACCGGCGAGGCCATCCGGGACCTGTTCCTGGCCAGCGAGTTCCCCGGCGACATCGCCGACGCCATCCGCGCCCACTACCGGACCCTGGGGGACCGGGCCGGCATGGACCGGCTCGCCGTGGCCGTGCGCAGCAGCGCGACGGCGGAGGATCTCCCGGACGCGAGCTTCGCCGGGCAGCAGGAGACCTTCCTGAACATCGCGGGTGAGCGGGAACTGCTGGACGCCTGCCGCCGCTGTTACGCCTCACTCTTCACGGACCGGGCCATCAGCTACCGCGAGGTCAAGGGCTTCGACCACATGGACATCGCCCTCTCGATCGGCGTCCAGCGGATGGTGCGCTCCGACGTCGGCGCCTCCGGGGTGATGTTCTCCATCGATACCGACTCGGGCTTTCCCCGCGCCGCCGTCATCAGCGCGGCCTGGGGCCTTGGCGAAACCGTCGTCCAGGGCACCATCAATCCGGACAAGTACCTGGTCTTCAAGCCGCTCCTGACAGAGTCCGCGGCCGCGGAGGGCATCACCCCGATCATCGAGAAATCCCTCGGCTCCAAGGCCCGGAAAATGGTCTACAGCCGCGGCGGGAGCGCCCGCACCCGGATGGTGGACACCTCGGAGGCCGAGCGCCGGGCCTTCGTGCTGGGCGACGCCGAGATCCTCGCCCTCGCCCGCTGGGCCGTCACGGTCGAAAACCACTACGGCCGGCCCATGGACATGGAATGGGCCCGGGACGGCGAGACCGGGGAACTCTTCATGGTCCAGGCCCGGCCCGAGACGGTCCAGTCACGCCGGACCGGGCCGCAGTTCACCATCCACCACCTGCTGGAACGGGGGCCCGTGCTCGCCACCGGATCGGCCATCGGCGACTCGATTGCGCACGGCACGGCCTGCGTCATCCGGACCGCGGCGGACATCGCGGGGTTCCGCGACGGCGCCATCCTCGTGACCGAAATGACCGACCCGGACTGGGTGCCCATCATGAAACGGGCAGCCGGCATCGTCACGGACCACGGCGGCCCCACGAGCCACGCGGCGATCGTCAGCCGCGAGCTGGGTGTCCCCGCCGTCGTCGGAAGCGGCAACGCCACGGCCGTCCTGGCCGAGGGCCGGCCCGTGACGATCTCCTGCGCCGAAGGTGATCTGGGCCGGGTCTACGACGGCACCCTGGCGTTCGAAACCGAAGAGGTGGACCTCGGCGCGCTGCCTGCGACGCGCACGGCCGTCATGGTCAACATCGCCAGCCCAGCCGCGGCCTTCCAGTGGTGGCGGCTGCCGGCGGACGGCGTCGGGCTTGCCCGGATGGAATTCATCATCAGCAGCCTGATCCGCGTCCATCCCATGGCGCTTGTCCACCCGGAACGGGTCACGGATCCGGCCGAGGCGCACCAGATCCGGGAGCTGGCGCAGGCCTATGCGGACCCGGCCGAGTACTTCGTGGACGCCCTGTCGCTGGGGATCGCCAAGATCGCCGCGCCGTATTATCCGCGCCCCGTGATTGTCCGGCTCAGCGACTTCAAGACCAACGAATACGCCCACCTGCTCGGCGGTGGCGCCTTCGAGGAACCGGAAGAGAATCCCATGCTCGGGTTCCGCGGCGCCTCGCGCTACTACGACCCCCGTTACCGCGAGGGGTTCGCGCTCGAATGCGCCGCGCTCAAACGTGTCCGCGAGAAGCTCGGGTTCACCAACGTGATTGTCATGGTGCCGTTTTGCCGCACGCCGCAGGAGGCGGACAAGGTCCTGGCCGTGATGGCCGAGCATGGTTTGGTCCGCGGCAGCAACGGGCTGCAGGTCTACATGATGTGCGAAATCCCGTCCAACGTGGTCCTGGCCGAGAAGTTCGCCACGCGGTTCGACGGGTTCTCGATCGGCTCCAACGACCTCACCCAGCTGGTCCTGGGCGTGGACCGTGACTCCGGCCAGCTCGCGGCGCTCTTCGATGAGCGGGACGAGGCCGTGATGGCGATGATCAGCGAGGCCATCCGCAAGGCCCACGCCGCCGGCATCAAGATCGGCATTTGCGGGCAGGGACCGAGCAACCACCCGGAGTTCGCCGCGTTCCTGGTGCGCGAAGGGATCGACTCGATCTCCCTGAACCCGGACAGCTACCTCAAGACCGTGCCGCGGATCGCGGAAGCGGAGACTGAGTCAGCCGTCGCGGCGGCAGAGACAGAGTCAGCCAGACAATAGTCATCCCGGTAGCGGGGCCTGCCGCTCGCTTTCCCGGGACCGCACCGGGCTGGCTGCGCCGCGGCGGCCGGGGCCGAGTGAACGCAGGGCATTGAGGATCGTGGCGAGGTCCACCAGTTCCTGGGACAGGGCGCCGGCGATGGCCGGCACGTAGCCCGCGGCGGCGGCCAGCATGAGGGCCACGCTCAGGCCGATGCCGATCCAGATGCTCTGCAGGGCCACCTGCACGGTGCGTTGCCCGATCCGGACGGCGGTCCCCACCTTGGAGAGGTCATCGAGGATGATCACGACGTCGGCCGACTCGCCGGCCGCCGTCGAACCGCGGGCGCCCATGGCGATTCCGACGTCGGCGRCCGCCAGGRCGGGGGCATCGTTGACGCCGTCGCCGACCATCATGACCGGACGGTCCGGCAGCGACCTGACGGCCTCGACCTTGTCCCGCGGCAGGCACTCGGCGCGGACGTCGGTGAGCCCTGCCTCGTCCGCGATGTGCCGGGCCGTGGCGAGCGCGTCACCGGTCAGCATGACCGTTCGGCGTACGCCCAGGGCCTTGAGGTCKGCGAGGGTGCGGCGGGTCTCTTTGCGGATGGGATCGCTCATCACCAGGGCGCCCACGAATTTTCCGCCGGCACCGACGTAGATGGCGAGCTCGCCGCTGGCCAGCCCAGCCTCCACCACGCCGGACGCCCACTCTGCGACGAACGCTGGCTTGCCCACCACCACGTCCTGGCCATCGAACCTGGCGCGGACCCCGTGGGTGGCGAATTCGGTGGCTTCGGTGGCGGCCGCGAAGGGCAGGGCCCGGTTCCGCGCGGCCTCCACCACTGAGGCGGCCAGGACATGCGAGGAATACTGTTCCGCGGACGCCGCCAACTGCAGGACCTCGTCCTCTGCGAGGGGCCCGGCGGTCCGGATACGCAGCAGGGACGGGCGGCCGTACGTGAGGGTCCCTGTCTTGTCGAAGGCGGCCGTCTTGATCCGGCTCAGCTGTTCCAGCACCCCGGCGTACTTGACGATGACGCCGGAGTGCGCGGCGCGGCTCATGCCGCCGAGGAACGCCACCGGCGCGGCGATCAGCAGGGGGCACGGCGTGGCCACCACGAGGACCTCCGCGAAACGTTCCGGGCTGCCGCTGATGATCCAGCCCACGGCGCCGAGCACGTACGCGAGGGCCGTGAACGGCACGGCATAGCGGTCAGCGAGCCGGACCATGGGCGCCTTGCTGTCCGCTGCCTCCTGCACGAGGGCGACGATCCGGCTGTACTGCGAATCCTCCATGCGCGCCGTGACCCGCATCCGGACCGCGGCCTCACCGTTCAGCGAACCGCTCATGAGGCCGTCCCCGACGTACCGCTCCACCGGCAGGCTCTCCCCGGTGAGTGAGGACTCATCGAAAGAGCCGGACTCGGAGAGCAGGACGCCGTCCAGCGGGACCACCTCGCCGGGCCTGACCAGCAGGATGTCCCCGATCTCGACGTCGGCGGCCGCCACGTCCTCGTGTTGGCTCTCCGTTGGGGTTCCGGCGGCGGGGGGTCCGGCTGTGTGGGTTCCGGCTGTGTGGGTTCCGGCGGCGGAGCCGTTGCGCTCCCGGTGGGCCGTCTGCGGGACGCGTTCGAGCAACGCGGTGAGTTCGCCCTTGGCCCGGCCGGCGGCGTAGTCCTCAAGGGCAGTGCCGCCCGCGAGCATGAGTACGACGATCATCGAGGCGACGTACTCGCCCACCAGCACGGTGCTGACGATTGCGGTGACGGCCAGGATGTCGATGCCGAACTGCCCGCCTGCGAGCCGGCGCGCCATCCCGACGGCAAGGTAGGCCGCCACGGCCAGGGCATAGACGCTCGCAGCGGCCCGGGCTATGCCTTCCTGCCCGGAGAACAGCAAGACCAGCACCGCCAGCAGGACGACGAGGGTCCCGGCCACGAGCGGATACCGGAGTACGAATTTCACGGATGTTCCGCCTTAGCTTCGTATCAGTTTTGGCGTCTCCCTGAATCCTACTGCGCGGCCGCGACCGGCTTGCCGGGACGGCCTCCCGGACCGTCGCCGGACCCCGGCATGAGAGGCTGGACGAGCAGCCGTTTCGATCAAGCGGGCCGGCGCGCAGGGACCCGACACAGGCGATGGGCGCGGCGCAGCACAAGCGATACCAGGAGGAATGACGTGCGAAGCAGTTCAGAGACCGTCGACACCCGGACCGCCCTGGTGGTGGGGGCAAGCGGAATTGCCGGAGCCGCCCTGGTGGACAGGCTCGCCGAGAAGGGCTGGGACGTGGTGGGGCTCTCCCGCAATCCCCTCCGCCGCCGTGACGTGCGCCATGTGAGCGCGGATCTGACATCCGTGGAGAACCTGCGCGAGGCCCTGGCAGATGTTTCACCCACCCATGTGTTCTACACAGCCTGGTCCAGGCGGAAGACCGAACAAGAGAACATCGACACAAACGCGGGCATGCTGCGGAACGTCCTCGCCAGCCTCAACGGCAAGCCTGTGAAGCACGTCGCCCTCATGACCGGGCTGAAGCACTATCTGGGCCCGTTTGAGGCGTATGCGGCCGGGGAAATGCCGGACACCCCCTTTCGGGAGAGCGAGCCGAGGCTGCCGACGCCGAACTTCTACTACGCCCAGGAAGACGAGTTGTGGGCTGCTGCCGCGAAGCAGGGCTTTGGCTGGTCCGTGCACCGGGCGCATACGGTGATCGGGCATGCGGTCGGGAACGCCATGAACATGGGGCTAACCCTTGCCGTTCAGGCATCCATCTGTAAGGAACTGGGCCAGCCGTTCATCTTCCCGGGCTCCGAGACGCAGTGGAACAGCCTCACGGACATGACCGACAGCGGACTGCTGGCGGACCACATGATCTGGGCGGCCACAGCGGACAACGTTGGCGACCAGGCCTACAACATCGTCAACGGCGATGTCTTCCGCTGGCGGCGCATGTGGCCTGCGCTGGCCGACTACTTCGCGGTCGAGCCGGTGGGTTACAGCAACGAACCGCGGCCGTTGGAGCAGCAAATGAGCGGCATGGAAGGCGTGTGGTCGGGCATCGCCGCCCGCCATGGACTGGCCGAAGCCGACCTCGCGCAGGTCGCCTCCTGGTGGCACACGGACGGCGACCTGGGCCGGAACCTCGAGGTGGTCACGGACATGAGCAAGAGCCGGCTCGCCGGTTTCACCGGGTACCGCCGCACGGAAGACGCATTCCTGCAGCTGTTCGACCGGTACCGTGCGGACGGCCTGATTCCGGCGGCCTCCTAGGCTGCGGCACGGGCGGGGCCTTTGAGCCCTGATATGTAGTTGGCGTCTGTCAAGGGCGTGGCGAAGCGGTCCCGGGCTGGGTTGTCCGGGACCGCTTCCTTTTGGGTGGCCGGGAGGCGTTTGGTGTGTGGTCAGCGTGTCGTTGGCGACGGCGCGGTCAGACTGATATGCGCGGGTTGGTTACCGCAGGACGAGGTGTTCGGCTGGAGGTTACCGCTGGTCTAGCGATGTCGGGCGTGGCCCCGTTGCGGGCTGCCCATAGGGCGATCGCGGGTTTACTCCACGCGCTGCAGGGAACCACTCGCCAGTTGCGTCCCGGCGGTTTTCCGGGGTCCGGTCGAGGGCAGCGGAAGTCAGTTACGCGCCGGGGTCTGGTCGCTGCCGGTGGCCAGAGACCAGCACCAGCCGGCCAGCTCCCGGGCGATGGCGACGTTCGCGATGACGGGTCGTTTGCGGCGTTCGAGATAACTGATCCAGCGGTTGTGGAGGCGCCGGTTGCCGGCATGACCCCGGGCCCTGGCATCCGGGCTGGCCATTTCCCATCGGGACCGCATCAGGTGGGATGRATGGTCGTATGGTCTGCGGTGGTGCCAGGCCGCCTCGACGAGGAGCCGGCGCGCGTGGGTGTTGCCGGTTTTCGTGATCGAGCCTTGGGACCGGGATGCCCCGGAGGAATGCTCGGTCGGGACCAGGCCCAGATATGCGCCGATCGTGGAGCCGGTGAACCGGTTCCAGTCGCCTATTTCCAAGGCGAGACCGAACGCGGTCAGGGTCGAGATCCCGCGCAGGCACTCCAGCGACCGGACGACGGGCGTGTATTCGCTCCGGTAGGCCATTGTTGTGATGGCCTCGTCGAGGCGGTCGCGCCGGTCCAGGATCTCGTGCATTGCCTCCAGAGAGGATGCGTAGGTCAGTTGCAGGGCCGGGGCATCGAAGCGTTGTTGGGCCAGCCAGAGTTCGTGGGTGCCGGTCCAAGCCCTCCCTCCGGAATACACGATGCCCTGACGCAACAGGAGCTTGGAGATCCGGTGCCGGGAACGCATCAGATCCCCGCGGGCATCTTCCCGGGCCCGGACCAGGTCCCGGGCCGCCTCCTGATCCGCAGCGGGGACCCTRACCGCGGTGATCTCGCCCAGTTTCAGCAGCCGGGCCAGATGCAGCGCATCCTTCGCGTCCGTCTTAACCCGGTCACCGGACGGACGCTGGAGTTTCGACGGGGCCGCGACGAGCGTGTCGATCCCGGCGGCCAGCAGAAACCGGGCCAGCCCGAAACCCGTCGGGCCGGCCTCGTAGACGACCCGCACCGGGGCCGGAAGAGACACGATCCAGGCAAGAATCTCAGCATAAYCCGGAGTCAACCGGTGCGGAATGATCTCGCCGGTCTGCGCGTCCAGAGCGCATCCGGCAACAGAACGGGCATGGACATCCAGGCCGACGCTTGTACGCTCGAACATAGCTGGAACCTCCAATTTCAAATGTGGCTCTACCTGTCCGCCAAGTCTGGCAGGCAACCCACGTCCCGCTTTGAAAAGGAGGTTCCAGCCCCAAAACCCGGCTACCTCATATCGTCTAGCCTGCCGTAGCGCGTGATGCCAAGGTGAAGCATGGGGTCCATGATCGCGGGCCGCCGCCGGCTGTTGGTGATCGCGGCCGTGGTGGTTGCGCTGTTTCTGGCCGTCGGTGCCGCGGTCGTGCTGCTTCAGGGGGCGCCGACTGCGTCACCGCCCCCATCTGCGCCCGTCACCGCACCGGTATCCGGACCCGTCAGCGCAAGTGCCTCCGGGACCGCGCCCCCTGCCTCCCCGTCCCCTGAACCCACCTCGGCATCGCCGGCCCCAAATACCAGCGGACCAGTTCCGGCCGAGCCGGTTCCCGTCCCCCCGCCGACCCGGGCACCGACGGCTCCCGCTCCCGTGCCCCCCGCGGCGCGGTTCCCCGACGCGCTCGCCGGCCACGACGTCGAGAGCATCCCGGGCGCCGGAACCGTAGTGGCCCTGACCTTCGACGCCGGCGCCAACGCTGCCGGACTGCCGAGCATCCTGCAGAGTCTCGCCGCCGCGGACGTGCGGGCCACGTTCTTTCTTACCGGCAGCTGGGCCGCCGCGAACCCCGGAGGCGTGGCGGCGATCGTCGCCGGCGGGCACCGGGTGGGCAACCATTCCATGACGCATCCGGCATTCACCGGGCTGCCCGACGTCGGCATCAGGGACCAGGTCCGGTCGGCCGAAGAGGCCATCCGGGCGGCCGGGGCTGACCCGCGGCCGCTCTTCCGGTTTCCCTTCGGCGACCGCGACGCCAGGACCATCGCAACCGTCAACAACCTCGGCTACCTTCCGGTGCGCTGGAGCGTCGACACCCTGGGCTGGAAAGGCACCAGCGGCGGAGTGACGGCGCAGGTCGTGGCGGACCGCGTCCTGTCGGGCCTGCAGCCGGGGGAAATTGTCCTGATGCACATCGGCTCCAACCCCGACGACGGCACCACCCTGGACGCCGCTGCCCTGCCCCAGGTCATCAGCCGCATCCGCCAGGCCGGCTATGGCTTCACCACCCTCGATGCGCTCCTGGGCTGAGCGCAGCCGGGCCCAACGCCACTGTCGCGCGGCTCCGGTGCTGGTGCGGGTGGGCGTCGAGAAGGTGCTGCTCCGGGCGGGCCAGGAGCACGAGTTCCGCCGGGACGCCCGGCTGACGCGCCGAAGCGTGTCCCCGGCGTCGGTGCGGTGACTTGCTTGGGGTGGTTCCGGGCTATGTCGCGTCCATGTGCAGCACGGCTGCTCCGGTGATCCGGTCCTCCGCCAGGTCCCGCAGGGCCCGGTCCGCGGCCTCGAACGGGTATGCCACAGTGGTCGGGCGGAGCGGGATCTCGGCGGCAATCCGGAAGAACTCCTCGCCGTCGGCCCTGGTGTTGGCTGTGACACTGCGCAACTGGCGCTCTTCGAAGAGCTCGTCGGCGTAGTGCAGCGACGGAATATCGCTCAGGTGGATGCCCGCGACGGCGAGCGTCCCGCCGCGGTCCAGGGCCCGGAGCGCAACCGGCACCAGCCCGCCCGCGGGGGCGAAGAGGATCGCGGCATCCAGGGGATCGGGCGGTTGTTCCTCGGCCCCGCCCGCGAACGTCGCGCCGAGGTCCAGGGCCAGCGCGCGAGCCTGCGCGGACCGGGTCATGACGTACACGCGCGCACCCCGGTAGAGGGCGATTTGGGCCGCCAGATGCGCGGAGCCGCCGAACCCATAGATGCCCAGCCGTCCGCCGATCGGCAGTTCGGCCCGGGTCAGGGCCCGGTAGCCGATGATGCCTGCACACAGGAGCGGCGCAGCCTCCTCGTCGCTGAACGTCTCCGGGATCCGGTAGGCGAAGTTCTCCGCCGCGGTGATGAGTTCGGCGTACCCGCCGTCGCGGTCCCAGCCGGTAAACGTGGGGGACAGGCAGAGGTTTTCCTGGCCGCGCAGGCAGAACCGGCAGGCGCCACAGGTGCCGCCCAGCCAGGCCACGCCCACCCGTTCGCCGATGCCGAACCTGGCTGCCCCCGGTCCCTGCCCGATCACCTCACCCACTACCTCATGGCCCGGGATGACCCCGGCGTGCCGCGGCGTGAGGTCGCCCTCGGCCAGGTGCAAGTCCGTGCGGCACACACCGCAGACCCGCACTTTCAGCAGGACTTCGCCGCGTCCCGGCACAGGATCCGGGCGGTCGGCGGCAACGAGGGGGCCGCTGGACATGGGGCCCGGAAGTCCAACTTGCCATGCTCGCACCGCGGCCTCCTTTTTGCAGCGTCTGCAGGTCCGAATCGGTTGCGCTGGCGGCGGCTAGCGGGTGACCAGCACGTTGCAGCGCGCCTTGTGCAGCACGGCGGAGACCGTGTTGCCGGCTCCGGCCGCAGGGTTGTGGGTCCCGAGCACCAGCACGTCGGCGTCGTCCGCGGCGTCGAGGAGCTCCCGGGCCGCATGGCCTTCACGCAGGGCGCCGGCAACCTCCAGCCCGGGCGCCATCCCGCGGGCCTCGTCGATGGCGCGCTCGAGCAGCTCCTGGCCGTGGAGCAGGGCATGGCGGCCGTGCTCTTCCCGTGCCCCGCCGCGCAATGGATCGACGTGGACGAGGTGCAGCGGGGCGCCGAGGACTTTGGCCAACCGGATGGCCTCGGCCACCGTGGCGGGGCTGCGGGGCGAGGCGTCGACTCCCACCACGACGGGGTGGGCCCGGCGGCGCGGGCGCCGGATTATCATCACCGGGCAGGGTGCCGAGCCGGCCAGATCGATGCAGACCGAGCCGGCCACCTGGCCCAGGACGGCGCCGAGGCCCCGGCTGCCCACTACCAGCAGGCGTGCGTCCCGGGAGGCGTCGCGCAGCACGGGCGCCGGGAGCCCGGCCTCCATGACGCCGTCGACGGCGGGGCCGGGACGTTCCGGCTGTTGCCCGGTGACGGCGCGCTCGGCCCCCGGCGGTGCGCCAGCGGCCGCTTCGCGGGCGGCGCGGCGTGCCAGCTCGATGCCCTCGGCGAGGACGGCTTCCGCGGAATGCCGCAGCCCGCTGCCGGCCACGCCCTTGACAGGGCCCAGGTTCTTGGTGAAAACCGGCCACACCCAGGCGTGGATCACCAGGAGGTCCAGCCCGGCCGCGGCCGCGTATTCGGCCGCCCAGCGAACGGCGAGTTGGGCGGCCCCGGACCCGCCGTAGCCGACCGCCACGGTGCCGCCCTGCTGCCCTGTGGGTGCCGACATTTTTCCTCCCGGCTCGTCGGACGCACCCCTTCGCCCGGCACTATGTGCAGCCCCAGTAGAACCCTGCGGCCCGGGAATGGGTAGGGGCTTTGGTCCCGCGGGCTGGCCGCGTACGGGGCCGCGTCAGGGGCCGCGTACGGGGCCGCCGGTGAACTAGGGTTGAAACATGCACAATGCGGGGGATAGCTGATGGCCAAGCGGGGCAAAGGGCGGGCCGCCCAAACTGCCGGGCCGGGTGTGGTGGAAGTGCCCAAGGGGTCCCGCCCGGCCGGTCCTTTGGCCGGGGTGTACTACATCGATACCGGCGACTGCGAGCTGATCCCGGACCAGGACAATTCCACCGGCTGGCTCCTGCGCATCAACGGCGTCATGAGCTCGCACATTGACCTCGCGGACCCGTTGTTCCTCGACTTCGAGTACATGCGCTGGATGGCAGCCCTGGTGGAGTCGCGCTGGCCGCGGGAGCCTGGGCCCAAGCTGCGCGCCCTGCACCTTGGCGGGGGAGCATGCTCACTGGCGCGCTATTTCCACGCCGCCTACCCGGACGCCCGCCAGGTGGTGGTGGAGCTGGACGGCAAGCTCGCCGACTACGTCCGGGGCTGGTTCGACCTGCCCAAGGCGCCGTTGCTGCGCCTGCGCGTGGGAGAGGCCCGCGAGGTCACCGAGAGCCTGACCCCGCAGACCCGGGACCTGATCATCCGCGACGTCTTCGCCGGCTCGCTGACCCCGCGGCCGCTGACCACCCGGGAATTCATCGAGCACGCCAAGCGCGTCCTGGCCCCCGGCGGGATATATGTAGTCAACTCCGGCGACGCCCCGGACCTCAAGAATGCCCGCGAGGACGCCGCGACCATCGCCGACGCATTTGCCTACACCGTGATCATCGCGGATCCGGCCATGCTGAAGGGCCGGCGCTTCGGCAACATGGTCATGGCCGGCAGCGATGTCCCGTTCGACGACGACCCCGGACTCGCGCGGCGCCTGCTCGGCGGTGCGGTGCCGGCCCACATCTGGAACGACGAAAAGGTGCGGGCGTTCGCGGTCGGCGCCGCCGTCCGGCATGACCCGAAGTCGCCCGTGCTCGCTGAGCCGGCCGCGGAACCGCCCGTTCCCGCTCAGCCGCCCGCCGAGCCCCCGGCTGGGCCCCGCGCAGGGACGCCGACTGCTCCGTAGCGGCCCTTTTGCGGCACGATAGAGGCGGCTACGGAGCAATCGATGGGGCTGCTCCCCGGCCCAGCAGGGCATCGCGGTGCGCCGCGGTCTGCTCCCGCAGCGCCTGCACGAGCGCGGCCACTGCCGGCCGGCGCATCGAATCGGGCCGGAGCACCATCCAGTAGGGCAGCAGCTCCGCGAATTCTTCCGGCAGGAGCCGGACGAGGTCCGGGTGCAGGTCGGCCGCGAAACAGGGCAGGAACCCAATCCCGGCGCCGGCCCGGGTGGCCTCCACGTGGACGAAGACGTTGGTGGAGCTCAGCCCGTCCCGCATGGTGGGCACCAGCCGCCGCGGGGCGTCCAGATCGTCCACCTGCAGCATCGAATCGACGAAGTAGACCAGTGAGTGGGCCGTCAGCTCCTCCACGGTGGCCGGGGTGCCGTACTCGGCGAGGTAGCCGCGGGAGGCGTACATTCCCAGCATGTACTCGCCGAGCCGCGCGGCCTCTGCCCGGTGCACCTGCGGCTCGCCGACCACCACCTCGATGTCCAGGCCGGACCGCTGCTGGAGCGCCCGGCGCGTCACGGTGATGATCTCGACGCTGAGGCCGGGATGGTTGCGGCGGAGCCGGGCCACGGCCGGGGCGGCGATGTAGGCGCTGAATCCATCCGTCGCGGTCATCCGTACGACGCCGGTGATGGGGTCGGGGGTGTGCCCGGGCTGCTCCAGGGTGCGCACGGCACTCTCGACCTGCTCGGCCACCCGAACGGCCTCGGCACCGAGTTCGGTGAGCTCCCAGCCTCCCGAGGCGCGCGAGAGCACGCGGCCACCCAGCGCCTTCTCCAGCGCCGCGATCCGGCGGGAAACGGTGGTGTGGTTCAGTCCGAGCGTTTGTGCCGCCGTCGTGAATTTAGCCGAACGGGAGACCGCGAGCAGGACCAGCAGGTCATCGGGATTGGCGTTCATATCTGCAATTCTGCACATAGCGGGTGCTGGTTTGGCCATTGAATCGCCGTGGATGTGCGGCAATACTCAATGAAGCCATTTCAGTGCTGTGCGTCACAGCGCGTGTCACCGTGGACACTAAGGAGAATCAGATGAGCGTAAACGAACGCTCTGCAACAACCGCCGCAGCACCCGCATCCAAGGGTTCCGGGCTCAAGAAAATCGTCGCCGCATCGATGGTGGGAACCGTCGTCGAGTGGTACGAATTCTTCCTCTACGCCACCGCCGCCACCCTGGTGTTCGGCAAGTACTTCTTCCCCGCCACGGGCAACGAGCTGGACGGCATCATCCAGGCGTTCCTGACCTACGCCGTCGGTTTCGTGGCCCGCCCCCTGGGCGGCATTGTCTTCGGCCAGATCGGCGACAAGCTCGGCCGCAAGCCCACCCTGCAGCTCACCATCATCATCATCGGTGTCTCCACCTTCCTGATGGGCTGCCTCCCGGGCTTCGCCACCCTCGGTTACCTGGCGCCGGCGCTGCTGGTCCTTTTGCGCTTCATCCAGGGCTTCGCCCTCGGCGGCGAATGGGGCGGCGCAGTCCTGCTCGTCGCCGAGCACAGCCCCAACAAGTCCCGGGGCTTCTGGTCCAGCTGGCCCCAGGCCGCCGTTCCCGTGGGCAACCTGCTGGCCACCCTGGTCCTGTTCATCATGTCCAACGTGCTCAGCTCAGCCGACTTCCTCAGCTGGGGCTGGCGGGTGGCGTTCTGGCTTTCCGCCGTGATCGTGTTCGTCGGTTACTACATCCGCACCCACGTCTCCGAATCGCCCATCTTCCTCGAGGCCAAGGCCCAGCTGGAAGAGGATCAGTCCGCCAGCTACGGCGTCCGCGAAGTCATCCGCAAATACCCCAAGGGCATCCTGCAGGCCATGGGGCTCCGGTTCGCGGAAAACATCATGTACTACCTCGTGGTCAGCTTCGCGATCGTCTACCTGAAGTCCGTGCACAAGTACGACACCTCCTCGCTGCTGCTGGCCCTGCTGATCGCCCACGTCGTCCACTTCCTGGTCATCCCGCAGGTCGGGCGCCTCGTGGACAGCTGGGGCCGGAAGCCGGTCTACCTCATCGGTGCCGTCACAGGTGCCACCTGGCCGTTCTTCGCCTTCCCGATGTTCGATACCCGCAACCCGGTGATCATCGTCCTGGCCGTCACGATCGGCCTGTGCCTGCACGCCTTCATGTATGCCGGCCAGCCGGCCCTCATGTCGGAGCTGTTCCCGACCAGGATGCGCTACGCCGGGGTCTCCCTTGGCTCGCAGGTCACCTCGATCTTCGCCGGTTCGCTGGCGCCGCTCCTGGCCACCCAGTGGCTCAAGGACACCAGCTCCTGGCTGCCTACCGCGATCTACCTGCTGGTCGCCTGCGCCATCACCACCGTCGCAGTGCTGACCCTGAAGGAAACCAAGGGCATCGCGTTGGAGGACGTGGACCGGGCCGACGCCGAACGCGAAGGCCTGCCCGTAGCAGCCATCCGCTGAGCTGCTTGAGTTTTGGGCCGGCTCCAGCCACGCTGGAGCCGGCCGCCTCATCGAATTTTTGACACGGAAGGCTGAGTTATGGAAAACACGCTGAACGGACGCAAGGCCCTGGTCACCGGCGGCGCCGGCGGGATCGGCGCGGCGAGCGTCCGGGCCCTGGCTGCGCGCGGGGCCAAAGTGGTGATCGCGGATATGGACGAGGCCGCAGCCGCCGCGCTCGCCGACGAGGTCGGCGGCACCGCGTGGGCCGTCAACCTGCTCGACGTGGAATCCCTCCAGACGCTCAGCCTGGACTGCGACATCCTGGTGAACAACGCCGGAATCCAGCGCATCAGCCCCATCGAGGAGTTCGATCCGGCCGACTTCCGCCGCATTATCACCCTCATGCTGGAGGCCCCGTTCCTGCTGATCCGGGCCGCGTTGCCGCACATGTACGCCAACAACTTCGGCCGCATCATCAACCTGTCCTCCGTGCACGGGCTCCGGGCTTCGCCGTTCAAGAGCGCCTACGTCTCGGCCAAGCACGGGCTCGAGGGCCTGAGCAAGGTAACGGCCCTCGAAGGCGGGGCGCACGGGGTCACCTCCAACTGCATCAACCCCGGCTACGTCCGCACGCCCCTGGTTGAATCGCAGATCGCGGACCAGGCCAAGGTTCACGGCATCCCGGAGTCCGAGGTGCTCGCCAAGATCATGCTGACCGAATCAGCGGTCAAGCGGCTCGTGGAGCCCGAGGAAGTGGCGTCCCTGGTGGCGTGGCTGGCATCCGACGACGCCGGCATGGTCACCGGTGCCAGCTACACGATGGACGGCGGCTGGTCGGCGCGGTAGCCCGGGCCGGGCTGCCGTGCGGGCGGGACGGACATGTTCCGCGTGCTCGCTCGTTCCTCCCCGCCGTCTCCCTGGCCTCGCAAGCTCGGCCAAGGAACCCGGACGGCGTGGGCCCTGCTTGGACGCACATGCCCGCCGCCGCCCGCTTCCATCTGCTGGGCGACAGGAATCCGCTAGTTCTTGTTGCCCACGAGCGCCAGGGTGCCGCCCAGCCCGATCATCATCACGCCACCGGTGGTGCTGAGAGCGGCGATCCGCCGGGGGGAGCGCGCAAACCAGTGCCGGGCCGTCCCGGCCGCGAGGGACCACGTGCTGTCCGAGACCAGGGCAATGAGCAGGAAGACCGCACCCAAGGCGGCGAGCTGCACGGGAATCGCTCCGGCCGAGTAGTCCACGAACTGGGGAAGCACGGCCACGAAAAATACAATCGACTTGGGGTTGGTCGCGCCGACGATGAAGCCCTCCCGGAGCACGCGGGCGGTCGAGGCCGGGTTCGAGGACGACGCCGTCGCCGCGCCGCCGCCGCGGTGCCGGATCGCCTGGATCCCGAGGTAGACCAGATAGGCGGCGCCGGCGAATTTCACCACGCTGAACAGCAGCAGGGATTGGGCCAGCACCACGCCGACGCCCAGGGCCACGGCGGCGATCTGCACCACCTCTCCGGCCGCGTTTCCCAGGACGCTCAACAGCCCGCCCCTGCGTCCCAGGGCCAGCGTCCGTCCGATCACGAACAGCACGCTGGGCCCCGGGATGGCGATGAGCACGAGGGCGGCAAGGGCAAAGGCCAAGAGGTTGGTGGCAGGGACCATGCCTGATCTTAACCCCGTGGGGGCACCCCCGGGAGCGTCTTAATCCCTTGGGGGCGAGGCACTATCACCGCCCGGCGGGAACTTGCGGGAGCTGGGCGGTTTCGTCGACCAGTTCCGCCCGCGCCCGGCCGTGGCCGCGGACCCAGAGGCGGTAAGCGAGTACCAGGACGCCCAGCCAGGCGGCGCCCACGTACAGCGCCACCCGGGTGTCCTCGAAGGCGCCGAGAATCACGATCACCAGGGCCATGAACGCGATGGTCAGTATGGAGGCGGCGGGCCACCACGGTGACGGGAACTCCGACGCCGGCAGGGACTTGCGGGCGATCTCGCGTTTCATGGCGACATGGGAGGCCAGGATCATGGCCCAGACCCACACGGTCGCGAAGGTGGCGATCGAGGCGATCAGCAGGAAGACGTCTTCCGGGATCACGGCGTTCAGCACCACCCCCACCAGCAGGATGCCGGTCATCATCACCACCGTCATCCACGGCACCCCGTGACGGGAAACCTTGCCGAAGCTCGCCGGTGCGTGGCCCTGCCGGGCCAGGCCGAAGAGGATCCGGCCGGCGCCGAAGATGTCGCTGTTGACTGCCGAGAGCGCCGCCGTGATCACCACGGCGTTGAGGATGTGGGGTGCGGCCGGGATGCCCAGGCCGCTGAAGATCTGCACGAAGGGGCTGCCGTTGCTGCCAATTTCGTCCCACGGGAACAGGCTCATCAGCACGCCGAGGGTCAGCACATAGAACAGCAGGACCCGGACGGGCACGGTGTTGACGGCCTTGGGGATGACCTTTTTCGGATCGGCGGCCTCACCTGCGGTGATGCCGAGGGTCTCCACGCCGCCAAACGCGAACATCACCACGGCGAAGGAGGCAAGGAGTCCTTCGAACCCGTTGGGGAACAGGCCTCCGTGGTCCACGAGGTTGCCGAGCCCTGGTGCCACGGTGGCGCCGCCGGCCTGGAAGCCGAAGACGATGATCGCAGCCCCGCCCGCGATCATGGCGATGATGGCCGCCACCTTGATCAGGGAGAACCAGAATTCCAGCTCGCCGAACACCTTGACGCTGAGCAGGTTCAGGGCGGCCAGGAAGAAGATGATGGCCAGGATCCAGACCCAGCGCTCCACGCCGGGGAACCAGAATCCCATGTAGATGCTGAACGCCGTGACATCCGCGATGGCCACGATCGCCATCTCAAAGACATAGGTCCAGCCCGTCACAAACCCGGCCAGCGGTCCCAGGTAGCGGCTCGCGTACTGGCCGAAGGACCCGGACACCGGATGCCGCACCGCCATTTCGCCGAGGGCACGCATCACCATGAAGACCGCGGCGCCGCCGATCATGTAGGCCAGCAGGACGGCGGGCCCGGCCTTCTGGATGGCGGAGGCGGAGCCGTAGAACAGCCCCGTGCCGATCGCCGAGCCCAGCGCCATGAAGCGGATGTGGCGGACGTTGAGTCCCCGGCTGAGTACGGAGTCGACGGCTGCGCCGACGGCGGTGGCAGCGCTGCCGGTGCCGGCCTCGGCAGGAGCCGCCTTCGTGGCGGTTTGGGCTTGTTGCATGCGAATACCTTCTCGTCATTGGGAGGGGGATCGCCATCCAGCAGACCACGTCCGGCCTTGCTGTGAGGAGTCTCACGGGAACTTCGTGTCTTTGATTTCAGACTGTGCGGCGCTCCCTCTGCCGGGATTCCCCACCTATGGCAGCGCCCGACGGCGTGTGGTCCCGCGAAGGCGGCGCGTCCCGGCGTCGTGGTTGCAAAGGTGGGGAAACTCCGCGCGGGGACCATGTGCGGAGCCGCGGCATGAGCGGCGCCCGCGCACGCCGCCGTCGAACTCAAACCCCAGGCGAGTCGAAAACTCTTGACACCTTGTCAGGTTTTCTTTACTTTTGGGATGTCAGGTTTGTTTTACATTGCCTTGGTTGCGCTGGAGCGGCAGATGTCATTTGAAGAAAAGAGCGCCTGGATCATGGGGGTGCTCGCGGCCGCAACCTACGCCGTGTACCTCGCCGTCGTTTTTGGCCTGGCCGGCACCATGCCGCTCACGGAAGTGCCGTATGTGGCGCCGCTGCTGTGGACAGTCGGCGCCTCGATCGGCCTTTCGATCGTGCTTCACCTGGTGATCCGGGCCCTGTCCGCCAAGGACGCCGGCATGAAGGATCAGCGGGACAAGGAGATTTACCGCTTCGGCGAATACATCGGCCAGTCCTTCCTCGTCGTCGGGGCCGTGGCGGCGCTCCTCCTGGCCATGGCCGAGCTCGACCACTTCTGGATCGCCAACGTCATCTACCTGGCCTTCGTCCTGTCCGCGATCCTCGGATCCGTGGCCAAGGTGGTCGCCTATCGCAAAGGCTTCCAGCCGTGGTGAAGCCGACCCGGGTCACGAACTCCATCCGTCGCCTGCGTTTCGAAAACGGAGAGCTGACCCAGGCGGAGCTCGCCGACCGTATCGGCGTGACCCGCCAGACGGTCATCGCGATCGAACAGGGCCGGTACTCGCCGTCGCTTGAGCTGGCGTTCCACATTGCCCACGTCCTCAAAGTTCCCCTCGATGACGTCTTCCAATACCCCGACTTTGAAGGAGAAGCACCATGAAAGCGATCGTCCAGGATGTTTACGGTTCCGTTGAAGTGCTGGAACTGCGCGAGGTCGACGCCCCCGTGCCCGGCGACGACGATGTGCTGATCCGGGTCCGGGCAGCCGGTGTCGACCAGGGTGTCTGGCACCTCATGACGGGCCTCCCGTACCTGACCCGCGTGGTCGGCTACGGGCTCAGGAAACCGAAGACCCGCATCCGGGGCCGGGCCGTGGCCGGCCGGGTGGAGGCTGTCGGCCGGAATATTGTCGGCTTCCGGACCGGGGATGAGGTGTACGGCACCTGTGAGGGATCCTTCGCCGAATACGCGTGCGCGAAGGAAGGCCGGCTCGCGCTGAAGCCGAAAAACCTCAGCTTCGAACAGGCCGCCGCCGTCCCGATCTCGGCCGTCACTGCCCTGCAGGCGCTCCGGAACGCCGGCAGGATCCAGGCCGGGCAGGAGGTCCTCGTCATCGGCGCGGCCGGCGGTGTCGGCGCGTACGCGGTGCAGCTCGCCAAGGCGTTCGGGGCGCAGGTGACGGGGGTGTGCAGCACCGCGAAAACCGATCTGGTCCGCTCGATCGGCGCGGACCACGTCATCGACTACACACATGACGATTTCGCAGACGGATCCCGGCAATTCGACCTCATTGTGGACACCGCCGGCAACCGCCCGCTCACCGTCCTGCGGCGGGCGCTCAAGCCGAAGGGCACGCTCGCGATCGTCGGCGGGGAAGGCGGAGGGCGGCTGACGGGCGGATTTCAACGCTCGCTCGGCGCCGGGCTGCTCTCCGTGTTTGTCGGCCAGCGGCTCAGGGGCGTCATGGCCGCAGAGCGGGCGGAGGACCTCCGGTTCCTGACCGGGCTCATCGAGGCGGGCGCGGTGACCCCGGTCATCGGCAAGAGCTACGCCCTGGCGGACGCGCCGGCGGCAATCCGGGACCTGCGTGATGGACACCTCCGCGGGCAGGCCGTCGTCACCGTTTGAGCCGGAGCGGTCAGGCCTTAGCCGCCGCCTACGGTGTGCCGGCCGGGAAGCGGGCGACGTACTGCCGCTGCCACGGGGTTTCCACTGTCCGGCGCCGGTACTGGCGGCGGACGTAGGACACAGCCTGGCCGGGCGGGACTCCGTCCAGGATCGCGATGCAGGCCAGCGCAGTGCCGGTCCTGCCGATCCCGCGCCAGCAGGCCACTTCAACCCGTTCGGCCTCGGCCCGGCGCCAGGCCTCCCGGAACGCCTCCAGGGCGTCCGGCTGGTCGACAGGCAGCCGAAGGTCGGGCCAGGGCACCCATCGGGACTCCCACCCCACGGGCGGCGGCTGCTTGCCCAGCAAATACACGCCGAACTCGGGAAACGGCCCGGCCGGAAGGGGGTAGTGCAGGCCGCGGCCACGAACGAGCCGGCCGGACGGAAGAGCCATGATGCCGTCCGCGGAAGCTTCCCACGTGTGCTTCATGAACCGATCGTAGTCCGTCCTGCCGCCGGTTGTCCGTGACCAGGAAGGGGCGGATGTCAGCGGTATCCGGCGGCATCGGCGTCGAGTCCTGCTTCCTGGACCTCAACGAGGTACCTCCAACAGTCCGGCTGCGAGCCGTCGGTGTCGGTGAAGCCGTACTCGCGGGCCAGCGCGCCGGACGAATACGAGCCGCCCGTGCGGCCGAGCACGTTGGGGTCCGCCGCCAGGGCCGCGACCGCACGCCCGACGAACAGCGGGCTTTCCGAGATCGCGGCGAAGTGCGGTTGCGTCCCGGCGGCCTCCCGCCAGTTTGCCTCGGTGACGCCAAAGTGTTCGAGCATCATCTCCGAACGCATCCAGCCGGGCGTCAGCGCCACCGCCGCGCAGCCGGAGGATCTCAGCTCCTCCGCCTGGCTGAACGCCAGGCGGAGCACCGCGGTCTTGACGAGGTCGTAAAACACGGAGACCCGGTAGTGCTCTGCGTTGTACTCGCGCGTGCCGTCGGTCATCTCCACCACCAGGCCGCCGGGGCGGCGGGTGAGCAGCGGCAGCGCGAAGTGGCTCGTAATGAGGTGGGTGTCCAGGCCGAGGCGGAGCATCTGCAGCCCGGCATTCAGATCGTGGGCCCAGAGCGGAGTGTTCCATTCGATGAAGTCCTCGCCGCCCCAGATGTCGTTGACAAGGATGTCCAGCCGGCCCTGCTCGGCGTCGATCCGCTGCACGAGGGCTTCCACCTCGGCGGCCTGGCGGTGATCGACCTCGACGGCGATTCCAGTGCCGCCCGCGGCGTCGACGAGAGCGGACGTCTCCTCGATCGTCTCGGCCCGGTTGTAGTCGGAACGGTGGCCGGAGGTGGTGCGCCCGGTGCAGTACACCACCGCTCCGGCCTCGCCGAGTGCGACGGCGGTGCCGCGCCCCGCGCCCCGGGTGGCCCCGGCAACCAGGGCGACCCTGCCCGACAGCGCTGCATTCACGTCTGTGCCTTTCCCTCCGGGACCTTACGGGCTGGGCTCAGCCGGCGACGGGCTCGCTCCTATGGCGGGGTCCGATGGCGGGGCACGCACCGGAAAGCCGGCGCCCACGTTCATCGGAACACCGGGCGTCGGTCCGGGCTAGGGGCGGAAGGCCCGCCATCGGAACGTGGCACTTGTCCGGCATTCCAGACAGCCGTTCCTGTGGGAGGCTGTCGGTTGACCGCCGCCGGGCGCATGCTTAAGTACGGGATACCGGACACCGCCCGGCCGTGAAGAGGATCAATGCCACCCACCAGCACCGCAGTGAGCTCCGCCGCCGCCACGTTGTCCGCAGCGCCTGACACGGCCGCCCCCAAGGCCGTCCACCGGGCCGCCGGAACCAAGGCGGCGTCGAAGGTGCCGGCCGCCGAGAACACGCTGCGCATCCTCAAGCTGCTGGCCTCCCGGCGCGGGCCGATGGCGGCGTCGAACATTGCCACCGCGCTGGGACTGCCGCGCTCCAGCGTCTACCACCTGCTCGGCGTGATGGAGGCGAACGGCTTCGTGCTGCACCTGCACGAGGAGCAGCGCTACGGCCTGGGCATCAGCGCATTCGAGCTCAGCTCGGCCTATTCCCGGCAGGAGCCGCTGTCCCGGCTGGGCCGGCCAATGCTCGCCTCGCTCGTGGACGTGATCGGCGAAAGCGCGCACCTGGCGGTGCTGCACGGCCGCGACGTGCTCTACATCGTGGAGGAGCGGGCCAAGAACCGGCCGTCCCTGGTGACCGACGTCGGCGTCCGGCTGCCCAGCCATCTCACGGCCAGCGGGCGGGCCATCCTCGCCGCGCTGCCGAAGTCGCAGGTGCGGGCGCTGTACCCGAACGCTGCCGCCTTCACGGCCCGCCACGAAACCGAATCGCCCATCATGAAGTACTCCGCGCTGTCTTCGCATCTGGACCAGGTCCGCCAGCGCGGCTACGCCACCGAACACGGCGAGGTCACGCCCGGATTCGGTTCGATCGCCGCCGCCGTGACCGACCACGTAGGGTGGCCCACCGCCGCCGTCGCCGTGACGTTCCTGGAGGACAAGCTGCCCGCGGATCAGTGGCCGGTCCTGGCCGCCCGGGTCCAGAAGGTCGCCAACGAGCTCTCGGTCCGGATCCACGGCCGCCCCGCCTGACCGGTTGCCCCGTCCCACCCCAGCCCACCCCCGGTTGCGCTGTCACTTAGGGCTCCCATTCGCCCTTTTTAGCAACCGGAAGTGACAGCGCAACGGGGGAGGGGAAGGGTCTGGAATCCCGGACAGCACCCCTCCGGCAGGCCTGTTTCCGCGGCCGCGAAGGGGCTTTAGTTGATACAGAACCTCATTCCTCCGGATACACCAGGACACCAGTCCGAACAGACATCATCCGGCCACATATCCAGCGACAAAGGAGACCCTCATGGCACCCGCCGATTTCACTACCGGTGCCCGCCCGGTCAAAGCAGCCCGCGGCACCGAGCTCACCGCCAAGAGCTGGCAGACGGAAGCCCCGCTGCGCATGCTCATGAACAACCTCGACCCCGAGGTCGCCGAGCGCCCCGATGACCTGGTGGTCTACGGCGGCACCGGCCGCGCCGTCCGGTCCTGGGCCGCGTTCGACGCCATCACCCGCACCCTGGAAACCATGGAAAAGGACGAGACCCTGCTGGTCCAGTCCGGCAAGCCGGTCGGCGTCTTCCGCACCAACGAATGGGCACCGCGCGTGCTGCTGGCCAACTCCAACCTCGTCGGCGACTGGGCGAACTGGCCCGAGTTCCGCCGGCTCGAGGCCGAGGGCCTGATGATGTACGGCCAGATGACCGCCGGGTCCTGGATCTATATCGGCACGCAGGGCATCCTGCAGGGCACGTTCGAGACCTTCGCCGCGATCGCCCGTAAGCTCACCGGGGACGAGAACGGCACGCTCGCCGGCACCCTGACCCTCACCGGCGGCTGCGGCGGCATGGGCGGCGCCCAGCCGCTCGCCGTCACCCTGAACGACGGCGCCTGCCTGATTGTCGACGTCGACGAGACCCGCCTGCGCCGCCGGGCCGGGAAGCGCTACCTCGACGAGGTCGAAACTGATCTCGACGCCGCGATCGCCAAGGTCCTGAAGGCCAAGGAAGAGCGCCGCGGCTGGTCCGTGGGCTACGTCGGCAACGCCGCCGAGGTCTTCCCCGAGATCCTGCGCCGCCACAACGCCGGCGAGCTCACCGTCGACATCGTCACTGACCAGACTTCCGCGCACGACCCCCTGAGCTACCTGCCCGAGGGCATCACGGTCGAGGAATGGCACAGCGAGGCCGCGGCCGATCCCGAAGGCTTCACCAAGAAGGCCCAGGCCTCGATGGCCAAGCACGTCCAGGCGATGGTCGAGTTCCAGGACGCCGGCGCCGAGGTCTTCGACTACGGCAACTCCATCCGTGACGAGGCCCGCAAGGGCGGCTACAACCGCGCCTTCGAATTCCCCGGCTTCGTCCCGGCCTACATCCGGCCGCTGTTCTGCGAGGGCCTCGGCCCGTTCCGCTGGGTGGCCCTCTCCGGTGACCCCGAGGACATCGCGGTCACAGACAAGGCCATCAAAGAGCTCTTCCCCGAGAACAAGCACCTGCACCGCTGGCTCGATGCCGCCGCCGAACGGGTCGAGTTCGAAGGCCTGCCGGCCCGCATCTGCTGGCTCGGCTATGGCGAACGCGCCAAGGCCGGCCTGCTGTTCAACCAGCTCGTCAAGGAGGGCAAGGTCAAGGCGCCCATCGTGATCGGCCGCGACCACCTCGACTCCGGCTCCGTCGCCTCCCCATACCGCGAGACCGAGGCCATGGCCGACGGCTCCGACGCGATCGCCGACTGGCCGCTGCTCAACGCCCTTCTCAACACGGCCTCCGGCGCCACCTGGGTTTCCATCCACCACGGCGGCGGGGTCGGCATCGGCCGCTCCATCCACGCCGGCCAGGTCTCCGTTGCCGACGGCACCGACCTCGCCGCGGAAAAGCTCGCGCGCCTCCTGACCAACGATCCCGGCATGGGCGTCATCCGCCACGCCGACGCCGGCTACGACCGCGCCGTCGAAGTCGCCAAGGAACGCGGCGTCCGCATCCCCATGAACGAAAAGAAGTAGGACTTCACAATGACTGTTACAACCCACGAACCGCTCACCGTCACCCTCGGCTCCAGCGGTGTCACCCCCGAGGACGTCGTCGCCGTCGCCCGCCACGACGCCCACGTCACCATCGCCCAGGACGCCCTGGACGCCGTCGCCAAGGTCCGCGCCCACATCGACGACCTCGCCCACAGCGAGGTCCCGGCCTACGGGATCTCCACCGGCTTCGGGGCGCTGGCCAACCGGCACATCCCCAACGAGCTGCGCACCCAGCTGCAGAAATCCCTGATCCGCAGCCACGCCGCCGGCATGGGCCCGGCCGTGGAACGCGAAGTGGTCCGCGGCATCATGTTCCTGCGCGCCAAGACCCTGGCCTCCGGCCGCACCGGCGTCCGCCCGGTGGTGCTGCAGACCATGGTGGACGTGCTCAACGCCGGCATCACCCCGGTGGTCCGCGAATTCGGCTCCCTCGGCTGCTCGGGCGACCTCGCGCCGCTGTCCCACTGCGCCCTGGTCCTGATGGGCGAAGGCGAGGCGACCGGCCCCGACGGCACGCTGTACGGGAGCAAGGATGCCCGCCCGGTCGCCGAGCTCCTCGCCGCGCACGGCATCGAACCGGTCACGCTGGCCGAAAAGGAGGGCCTGGCCCTCGTCAACGGCACCGAGGGCATGCTCGGCATGCTGCTGATGGCCATCGCGGACATCCGCCAGCTGCTTACGACGGCGGACATCACCGCCGCCCTCAGCGTCGAGGCGCTGCTCGGCACCGACCAGGTGTTCCTGCCGGAGCTGCACGCGGCGCTGCGCCCGCACCCGGGCCAGGCCGCCGCCGCGGACAACATGCTCCGTGTGCTGTCCAACTCCCCGATCGTGGCCTCGCACCGGATCAACGACACGAAGGTCCAGGACGCCTACTCGCTGCGCTGCGCACCCCAGGTGGCCGGCGCCGTCCGCGACACCGTGGACCATGCCGCTCTGGTCGCCTCCCGCGAACTGGCCGCCGCGATCGACAACCCGGTGGTCCTGCCCGACGGCCGGGTCAGCTCCAACGGCAACTTCCACGGCGCCCCGGTGGCCTACGTGCTGGACTTCCTGGCGATCGCCGTCGCGGACCTGAGCTCCATCGCCGAGCGCCGGACCGACCGGATGCTGGACCCGGCCCGCTCGCACGGGCTGCCCGCCTTCCTGGCCTCGGACCCCGGCGTCGACTCCGGCCTCATGATCGCCCAGTACACGCAGGCCGGCCTGGTTTCGGACAACAAGCGGCTGGCCGTCCCGGCGTCGGTGGACTCGATCCCGAGCTCGGCGATGCAGGAGGACCACGTCTCCATGGGCTGGCACGCGGCCCGCAAGCTCCGCCGCGCGGTGGAGAACCTGCGCCGGGTCCTGGCGATCGAACTGGTGACGTCGGCCCGGGCGCTGGACATCCGCACCCAGCTCTCCGGCGGCGAACTCACGCCGGGACCTGCGGGCGCGGCCGTGATCGCCGCGCTGCGCGACGTCGTCGACGGTCCGGGCACCGACAGGTTCCTGTCACCGGAGCTCGAAGCGGCGGATGTCCTCGTGGCCTCGGGCAAGGTCCGGGCGGCGGCCGAATCCGCCGTCGGAAATCTCGCCTGAGAAGAAACAAAATGCAGGGCAGCTGAACAATTCCCGGCGCCCCCGAAATCTTTGGCGACACGGACGGCGGGGGCCCGGGAACTGTAGTACAAATGGAGAGTCCACACCAACGAAGTTGTGGCAAAGAACACATACAAAGGGGTAAAAGTTCTATGAAAGCACGCGGCACGGTACTGTCCAGGCGCCTTGCATCCGCAGCTACGGTTTCCGACTGGAGCGGCCTCCGGGTCGGCGAACGCGTCGAAATTGTCAAGCACGCACAGGTCATTGCGGCCGGTGAGGTCGAAGAGGTCTCGGTAAGCGGGAATGTGCTCTGGCTGGTCCCCGAGGGGCCGTCCGAAACGCAGCTTTTCCTGCAGTCCGACGGCGTGCAGGTCCGCCGCAGCTAGGCTGGCCGGGTTTTACGCGTTCACGCGTATCGTAGGGTGAGGGGCGCCGTTCCACAGGGACGGGGCCCCGACTCATCCCCCGGGCATCCGGGCCCGGGCAGGAGGACCACGCAGTGTTTGAGGCTCCCAGCATCGTTTTTGCCGCGGCAGGCATGGCCGTTTTCGCCGCCGCACTCCTGCCCAAGCTGCTGCGAAACGCGCCGCTGTCCATGCCGATGGTCTTCCTGGCCGCCGGCATACTCGCCTTCACATTCATCCCCGGCCTGCCGGCCCCAGATCCCCTGCAATATGGGGAGTTCACCACCCACGTGACGGAAGTCTGCGTCATCATTTCCCTGATGGGCGCGGGCCTCGCACTCGACCGTCCCGTGGGACGACGCGAATGGTCCACCACCTGGCGGATGCTGGGGATCGCCATGCCGGTCTGCATTGTTGCACTGACCCTGCTGGGGCTCTGGGCGCTGGGGCTGGGGCTCGGCGCGGCACTGCTGGTCGCAGCCGCGCTCGCCCCAACCGACCCGGTGCTGGCCTCTGAAGTGCAGGTGGGCGAGCCTGCCGACGACGAGCACGAAACCGAGCGTGGCGAAGACGAGATCCGTTTCGGCCTCACCTCCGAGGCAGGCCTGAATGACGGGCTGGCCTTTCCGTTTGTCTACCTGGCCATCGCCATCAGCCTGTCCGGGTCGGCGCCGTCCGAGTGGTTTTGGCCCTGGTTCCTCACCGACGTCCTGTGGCGGATCGGCATGGGGCTACTCGTCGGCTGGCTGGCCGGGAAAGCGTTGAGCCAGCTGTTCTTCTCCGCCCGCGACAGCATCCGGCTGTCCAACCACTCGGAGGGCTTCGTGGCGCTGGCGGCGACGTTCCTCGCTTACGGGGTGACGGAAATGCTGGAAGGCTACGGGTTCATCGCCGTCTTTGTATGCGCCGTGACCATTCGGGCCGCTGAACGCACGCATGGGTTTCACCGTGTCATGCACGCCTATGTGGAGCAGCTCGAACGTCTCATGACGGTGGTCATCCTGGTGCTGCTGGGCGGCGCGATTGCACGAGGCCTGCTGGCCGGCATTGGCTGGCCGGAGGTTCTGGTGGCGCTGGCGTTCCTGCTGCTCGTCCGTCCGCTGGCCGGCTGGACCGGCCTCGCCCGGGGTAAGACCGGCCCGCGGGAACGGATCGCCATCGCCTTTTTCGGCATCCGCGGCATCGGCTCGCTTTACTATCTCGCATACGCGCTCAGCAAGGGCGACTTTGGAGCCCAGGCCGAGGAATTGTGGGCGTTCATCGGCCTGGTGGTGGGGATGTCCATCGTGCTGCATGGGGCGACAACGGCTCCCGTCATGAACCGGCTGGACCGGCTACGCGAACGGAAGGCTGTGCAGCAACATGGCGACGAGGGCAAGGCGCCGAAAACGCCTATCTGAGGCGGCGGCTGACCGTTCCCGCCGCCCCGCCTATCCCAGCAGCGTATTGACCAGCCGGGCGGCCACTTTGGCGGTGCGGCCGTCGATGTCGAACTCCGGGTTCAGCTCGGCGATATCCAGATGCAGGAGCTTCCCGCTCGCGGCCACCTGGCGGCACACGGCGCTGATCACCGGCAGCGGCACACCAAAGGCCGCGGGAGCGCTCACCCCGGGGGCCGCGGAGGCCGGCAGCACGTCCAGGTCGATGGTCAGGTACACCGCGTCCACCTGTGCCAGGAAGGCTGCCACAAACGCGTGCGCGGCGTCCGCCGAGCAGTCCTCGTCCAGCAGGTAGTCCACGCCGAGCTCGTCTGCCGTCCGGAACAGCGTACGGGTGTTGTTCGGCTCGGAAATCCCGACGACGGCGTAGCGCAGTTCGCGGCCGGCGGCTGCTTCGGCGCGGGCCATCTGGAGGAACGGCGTGCCGGAGCTGGGCACCGGCTCATCGCGGAGGTCGAAGTGGGCATCGAGGTTCAGCACGCCGACGCTCAGGCCCTCGCGCACGGCCGCCGACCCGGCCACGCCGAGATAGCTGGCAAAGGCGGTCTCGTGCCCGCCGCCGAGCACCACGGGAAGCCCGCCGGCGTCGAGCAGACTGGTGATCGCGAGCCCGGCGCGTGCCTGTCCTGTCTCGAGCGCGTCCCCGGCCACGGTGACGTCGCCGGCGTCGTGTACGGCGCGCGTCAGGTGGAACGCGAGCGGGCCGAGCGCGGCCCGGATGGCGGCGGGGGCGGCCGCGGCGCCGGGCCGGCCCTTGTTGCGCCGCACCCCGGCGTCGCTGCCGAAGCCGAGGATGACGGCGGGGCGTCCAGCAGGGACACCCGCCGGAACCGTGCCGGGAGCGTAGGGGGTCACCGCCTGCCACCAGCGCCGGTGTTCGTCGCCGTCGCCGTCGAACCTGCCGGTCCAGGGCTGGGGCGGGACATCAACGGGGAGCGCGGGAGAAACCATGCCCCTAGCTCACCGCAGCCCGGGCCGGAAAACCAGCCGGGCCGCCGTCGGACTGTCCGGAATCCCGGAAACTGAGCTTAAACGCCGCCGGGTGGGCCACGCCGGGTGGGCGTGGCCCACCCGGCGGGCGTGACCGCGGGCGGGGCTGCGTTAGTGGATCCCCAGGGCGGCCTCGATCGGGCCGATCGCGAAGAAGAGCAGGAACGCGGACGCCACGGCCCACATGAGCGGGTGCACCTCGCGGGCCCGGCCCTCGAACAGGCGGATCAGCACGAAGCTGATGAAGCCAGCGCCCAGGCCGTTGGCGATCGAGTACGTGAACGGCATGAGGGTGAAGGTCAGGAAGGCCGGAATCGCGATGCCCCAGTCCTGCCAGTCGATCTTGCCCACCTGGGAGACCATCATGAAGCCGACGACCACGAGGGCGGGGGCCACGGCCTCGAACGGCACGAGGTTGATTAGCGGGGTGAAGAACATCGCCACGAGGAACAGCAGGCCGGTGACGACGGAGGCCAGGCCGGTGCGTGCGCCTTCGCCGATGCCGGCACCGGACTCGACGTAGATCTGGTTCGAGGAGACGGAGGCGCCGCCGCCAATGATCGCGCCCAGGGCGTCCACCTGCAGCACACGGTCGACGTCGGGGATGTTGCCGTCCTTGTCGATGGTGCCGGCCTCGGTGGCCAGTCCCACCATCGTGCCCATGGCGTCGAAGAAGATGCTGAGCAGGATCACGAACGCCAGCAGGGTCGCCGCGACGAAGCCGAGGTGTTCAAAGGCGCCGAAGGGGTTGGCCTTGCCGATCAGGGACAGGTCCGGGGCCGTCCACTCGGAGAACTGCGGTGCCACGAGGGACCAGCCCTGCGGGTTGTGGGTCTTGCCGTCAAAGCTGGGCCCGATGTGCAGGATGGATTCCAGGATCACGGACAGGATGGTCGAGGCCACGATGCCGATCAGGATGGCGCCCTTGACCTTGCGGACCACCAGCGCGATGGTCAGGATCAGGCCGAAGACGAACACGAAGGTCGGCCAGCCCAGGAGCTTGCCGTCGAAGCCCAGGCCGACCGGGACGGTGGTGCCGGCGACATCGGGGACGCGGCGCACGAAGCCCGCGTTGACGAGACCGATCAGGGCGATGAACAGGCCGATGCCCACCACGATCGCGGTCTTCAGCCCCTCGGGTACGGCCTTGAACACGGCCGTCCGGAAGCCGGTGAGGACCAGGATCAGCATGGTGATGCCCGAGAGCATCACCAGGCCCATCATGTCCGGCCAGGTCAGGCCGGGGTTCGTGGCCACCGTGACGGCGACGAACGCGTTCACGCCGAGCCCGGTGGCCAGGGCGAAGGGATGCTTGGCCCACGCGCCCATGAGGATGGTCAGGATGCCGGCCACGAACGCGGTGACGGCGGCGACGGCGGGGAAGCCCAGCGTGGCGCCCGAGGAGTCCGGCCCGGAGAGGATCAGCGGATTCAGCACCACGATGTAGCTCATGGCGAAGAACGTGGCGAACCCTCCGCGGATCTCGCGCGAGACGTTCGACCCCCGCTCGGATATCTTGAAATACCGGTCGAGTGCCGAGCCCTGCTTGAGCATTAGGTCTTGCATTAGTCCTCCGGGAGTGATGGGTGTTGCATATATCTTATTTGGCGCCCGAGGGCCAACCCTGCGTTTTCGCCTAGTCTGTAAGGAAGCCAACACTAGGAGTAGCCTGCCCATGCGCCGTATCCGCCAGCTTCGCAGTGCCCTCCTGGGCGCCGTCGTCCTTGTGGCCGTCCTGCTGGGAGCAGTGAGCCCGGCGTCGGCGCACGATACCGCGGAGTCCACCAGCCCGGCTGCCGGAGCAACCGTCGCGGCACCGCCGGAGCAGGTCTCGGTCACGTTCAACCACAATCCGCTTGCCCTGGGGTCGCAGATCGTGGTCAATGACGCCGCCGGCGCCAACTGGTCGGACGGTCCCGTGGAAATCGTGGACAACGTCGCTGCGCAGAAGCTGAAGTCCGGCGCCCCCGCGGGGCCGTACACCGTGCACTGGCGGGTGGCCAGTTCCGACGGTCACCCGATCGAGGGCAGCTTCACCTTCACCGCGACGGCGGCTGCGGCAGGCACGACGGCGGCTGCGGCGGTCCCCACGATGGGCACTGCCCAGCCGGGGACCACGCCCGCGCCAGCCCCTGCGCCGGCCGGGTCGCAGCAGTTTCCCTGGAGCGTCATGGTCTTCGTCGCCGTCGGGGTCGGCATCCTGGTGGCCCTGGGCCTGATGGCGAAACGCCGCCTCACCCCGGACGAGGGCGGCGACACCGAAGGCTGAAATAAGCCAACCTGACTCCGGCAACGCGGCCAAAGCGGTGCTAGGCGGGGGCGGCCAGGGCAAAGCCGCCGGGCAGCAGCGCGGGGATCCCGTTCGGGTGGACCTTGGCGGAAATTGCCTGTCCCACCACCTTGGCCTGGCGCAGGACTTCCTTGGGCGTCGGGGTAATGAGCTCGCCCACCCCCACGAGGTACATTCCCAGAGCATGCATTGCCGCCATGAGGTTCTGCCCGGCTGCCATGCCAAGTTCCGAGAGCATGCGGCGCAGCTGGCTGTGGGCGCAGCGGGTCAGGACAAGGTGGTCGGCCAGCAGGACGCCGCCCGGGGTCTGGACGGCCCACTTCTCGGTGGGTGAGCCGTCCGTGCCGGCCTCCAGGAGGTCCAGCTGCAGGGCCCGGATGTTGTTCCGCACGTCAAGCTTGTGGCTTGCGGCGTAGTTGCGCAGGTGCCGCAGGATTTCATTGCGCTCCCTCAGGCTGGCGGCGTCCGCCGCGTCGCAGCGCTGAAGCGAGGAGGTGTTGGCCGGATGGCCGGCACCCAGGAGGTCGAGCCCGTCCACAATGATGGACGCAACGCCCCGGCGCTGGAGCTCGCTGGCCACAGCCAAGCCGGAGAGCCCCGTCCCGATGACTACGGCGGTGGTCCGCTCAATCCCGCCGTACAAAGGCATGCTCGACACTGCAGGGTACCTCCTTGAAATGGTGCGAGTCGCGGGGGAAACCCCGGACGCCAACCCGTGCCTGGTTCCACAGCCCCAGCGGCTGCTTTCTGGAACACCAGTCTCGGTTCAGCAATGCCTCGAAGGATACCTAAGATTCCCGCCCGTGGATAGGGGAGGTAGGACATTGGCTGTGGTCCCGGATTCCGGCGGTTTCCTTGCCCCCGCTCCAGCGGAAACCGGCTCAAAAGCCTGAATTTCGGGGCCGGGAAACGGCGTGTTAACTCTGCGTAAATCCTTCCGCCGCGGGCGGCCGGGGAGGCCTTGCCGCCGTCTTGAATGTTCGCAATTAACCGAGAATAGTGAGGAAAATCAGGGGTTCCTGCACGCAGATTCCGGGTCGCCTCGCCGGTGGACGCCGGGCGGCAGTACTTCTGGCAGAATAGCCGCAACATCAGGCAAGAATCGCGAGGAGGCGGACCCTATGGGCCGTGAACAGGTGCATCCGGACCCGGCATGGGAGACCGGTGGCGAGCCGGCGCCGCCCCGCGGAATCGTCGTGGGAGTGGACGGCTCGGACCACAGCCACTGCGCCCTGGTGTGGGCGGCCCGTGAGGCGGAACGCCGTCGCCGCCCGCTGCACATCGTGACCGCCTATTCCGTTCCGATCTTCGCCGCTTCCGGGCTCGACGGCGGCTACGCCACGGTTGACGACTCCGTGATCCGCGAGGGCGCCGAAGCCATCCTCAAGCACGCCATGGACAAGATCGCGTTCTACAACATCGACGTCGACGCGTCCGTCGAAAACGGGGACGCGTCCGGCGTGCTGCTGGAAATCAGCGAAACCGCGGAGCTTCTGGTCTTCGGCACCCGCGGCCGCGGTGGCTTCGTGGGCCGGCTGCTCGGCTCCGTCAGCAGCGCGCTGCCCGCCCACTCGAAGTGCCCCACCGTGACCGTGCCGCTGATCTGCGCGGACCGCCTGGGCGAAACCACAGACGACAAGCATGTCCTCGCCGAACGTGCCAAGTCGGGCAGCCAGCCGGTGGAGAACGTCGTGGTCGTCGGTGTCGACGGTTCCGAGCAGGCCCGCGTCGCCGTGCTGGAGGCCGCAGCGCAGGCCGAGCGGCTCTCCGCCCGGCTCCGCGTGGTGTGCGCGGTGCCGCAGTACACCGGCTCGCTGGCATGGGTGCCCACCCCGATGGACCGCGACGCACTGTTCGCCGACATCAAGGTACAGCTCGACGCCGGCGTGGCCTGGCTGCGGAGCTACTTCCCCGCCCTGCAGGTGGAGACGCAGCTCGTCGACGGCTCGCCCGTCGACATCCTCGTCGACGCCAGCCGGCACGTGGAGCTCGTGGTGGTCGGCACCCGAGGGCGCGGCGGATTCACCGGGATGCTGCTGGGCTCCACGTCTGACGGCGTCCTCCACCACGCCAAGGGCCCGGTCATGGTGGTGCCGGACCGCGACGACCCGCGGCTGGCGGACAGAGCCAGCTTCGGCCCGATGCTCGGCGACTCCTAGAAGGCGACGGGCCCGGCGTCGGAAGGACGGTTAACGGATGGAGCACCCCGGGACGCCGGATCCTGCCGAGGACGGGCCGGTCCTGGCCCTTGAACGCCTTGGCCCGGACATGCTGGCCACCGTCGGCGGGAAGGCGGCGAACCTGGGCGAACTGGCACGCGCCGGCCTACCGGTGCCCGCCGGCTTCTGCCTGACCACCAGTGCGTATCTGGACGCCACGGCATCCCCGGCGCTGGCGGACGTGCACCGCGCCCTCGCCGCAACAGCCCCCGACGACCTGGCGGGGCTGGCTGCGCTTGCGGCGAAGGCCCGCGCGCTGGTGCTCGACGCCGATGTCCCCGCCGGCATCGACGCCGCCGTGCGCGCCGCCTATGCGGCGCTGGGCACCGACACGGCGGTCGCTGTGCGGTCCTCCGCGACCGCCGAAGACCTGCCGTTTGCCAGCTTCGCCGGCCAGCAGGACACTTTCCTGAACGTGGTGGGTGCGGATGCCGTGCTGGCTGCCGTCCGCCGGTGCTGGGCCTCCCTGTGGACAGACCGCGCGGTGACCTACCGCGCGGTGCAGGGGATTGAGCCCTCGGCGGTGGCCCTCGCCGTGGTGGTCCAGCGCATGGTGGACGCGGCCGTGGCCGGGGTGCTGTTCACAGCCAATCCCGTGACCGGCCGGCGGCACGAGGCCGTCATCGACGCCAGCCCGGGGCTGGGGGAGGCCGTGGTGTCCGGGGCGGTCAACCCTGACCACTTCGTGCTCGACGGCACCACGGGACGGATCCTTGAGCGGCGAATTGGGGACAAGGGCATCATTATTCGTCCCCTGCCCGGCGGCGGCACCGAGCGGGTGGCGCAACCTGACGCCGGGCTGGCGCCCAGCCTGGACGACGCCCAACTGGCGGCACTGGAGCTCCTGGGCCGCCGTGCGGAGGTGCACTTCGGCTCGCCGCAGGACCTCGAATGGGCCATCGGCCGGGACGGTGCCGTGTGGCTGACGCAGTCCAGACCCATCACCACTCTCTATCCGATGCCGGACCGGCCTCCCTCCGGGCCGACGCCACGCGTGTATTTATGTTTCAGCCTGGCCCAGGGGCTGACCCGGCCCCTCACCCCGATGGGACTCGCCGGCATCCGGCTGATTGCGTCTTCGGTTGCGGGGGCGGCGCATTTCCCGGTGCCGGTGCCCCGTGACGGGCCCGCGCCGTACGCGGAGGCAGGCCAGCGGATTTTCTTCGATCTCACGCCGGTTCTCCGGAGCCAGACCGGGCGCGCCATTGTCCCCCGCGTGTTTGACGTCATGGAGGCGCGTTCGGCCACCGTGCTGCGCAACCTTTTCGCCGATCCGCGGTTCTCCGTGACCACAACAATGCCGTGGGGGCTCCTGCGCCACGTCGCCCCGGTGGCGGCGCGGGCGAAGGTCCCGGAGACCTTGATCCGCGGCCTCATCCGGCCCGAGGCGGCACTGCGCCGGGCAGACCGTGTGGGAGAACAGCTCCGCGCGGCACTCGCTGTGCCCGCCGGCGCCACCGCCACGGAGCGCCTGGACCACATCGAGCGGATCCTTGGCCAGCATGTCTTTCCCGTGGTTCCCGCGATCCTGCCGCTGCCCGCCCTGGGGTTCGCCTTGCTGGCCGTGGCCGGAAAACTCGCCGGGAAACCGGGGAACGGGGCGCTGCAGGAAGTCCTGCGGGGGCTGCCCAACAACGTGACCACCGAAATGGACCTTGACCTGTGGTCGCTGGCTACTGCCATCCGCAACGACCCGGCGTCGGCGGCGGTGTTCGGGGAAGCCGCATTGCCCGAGATAGCCCGGCGTTACCGGGCGGGGGACCTGCCCGGCGTCGTGCAGTCGGGGCTGCGGGACTTCCTGGGCCGGTACGGCCACCGCGCCGTGGCGGAGATCGACGTCGGCATGCCCCGCTGGTCTGATGACCCGACCCACATCCTCGGGGTCCTGGCCAACTATCTGCGCATGGATGATCCCGCGCTCGCCCCGGACCGGCAGTTCGGCAAGGCGGCCCGAGAGGCGGAGGCACAGGTGGCCCGGCTGGTGGCAGCGGCGGCGCAGCGCAGCCGCCTTCGCGGTGCACTCGCCCGGGCCGCGCTGCGGCGGACCCGGATGTTCGCCGGGCTGCGGGAGCTGCCCAAGTACCACCTCGTGGAAGCGCTCGGCGCCGTCCGGGAGCAGCTCGCAGCCGTCGGGGCCGAACTCGCCGCGGCCGGGGCCCTCGATGCGGCCGACGATATCTTCTTCCTCGACCTGGCTGACGCGCACCGGGGGCTCGGCGGCGCCGCGCTGCAGGGGCTCGTGGCACGGCGTCGGGAGGCGTACGCGGCTGAACTGGGCCGCCGGCACATTCCCCGCGTGCTGCTCTCGGACGGCACCGAGCCGGAGGCGGTGCAGACCACAGCCGGCGGAAGGGGGCCGGCGGGTTCTGACGGCGGCGCGGGGCGGCTCTCCGGCACACCGGCCTCGGCCGGCACCATCACGGCCCGGGCCCGGGTGATCCTGGACCCCCAGGGCGCGCACCTGGAACCGGGCGAGATCCTCGTGGCGCCGTCCACCGATCCGGGCTGGACGCCGTTGTTTCTGACGGCCGGCGGCCTCGTGATGGAAATGGGCGGGCCCAACTCCCACGGCGCCGTCGTCGCCCGGGAATACGGGATCCCCGCAGTGGTGGGGGTCCCCGACGCGACGTCGAGGATCGCCACGGGCCACAGCATTACGGTCGACGGCGCCGCCGGCACCGTGACGCCGTCAACGCCGCCGGCACCCTGACGCCGTCACCCTGACGCCGGCCACTTCGCGCCGGACCGCCGACGGCGGCGGGCTCCGCACCATGGTGTCGGCCGGCTCGCTACAGTGGGGCCATGAGCGAAGTGCGCGGCTCCGAGGGGCGGGAGCCCGGGAGCGCCGGAGTTCCCGCGACGGGCATACCGGCGCCTGACACCCGGCCGCCCGGCAGCCCCGCGCCTGCGACTGACGCGACCCCCGCGCCCGCGGACCCGGACGCGTGGCTGCCGGAGTGGTTCGTGGGGCGTCCGCTCACCGCCGGCTGGGCGTGGGCCGGGTTCTGGGCGGCGCTGATCGTGGCCGACGAGTTCCTGGATCTGGCCGGCTGGTCCTGGTATGTGCTGGTTGGCCTCGCCGCCCTGCCGACGCTGCTGGCAAGCATCGCCCTTCTGCACGCCACCCCGCGCCGCTACCTGAAGCCGCGCCGGGACTCGGTCCTGGGCCACTTCTTCGTCCGCTTCCTGGCCCTGATCGCCGCCTTCCTCGTGTGGGGCGTGTCCGTGGTCATGAGCGCCTCGATCTCAACGACCCTTCAGTCACTCGTCGGGGCGTCCGAACGCGAGGTCACCGCGGTGGGCTTCAACCTCCTGCTGGCCGCGATCCCGCTGGTGGTCTCCGTACTGTGGCTGGCCTTCATCATTCGCTGCGCCTGGTTCCTGCGGCGGCTCCGGGGCTGGAAACAAACGCCGGAACCGGGCGCCGTGCCCAAGAAGTTCCTGCGGGACAGGCCCCGGCTGAGACGGGTGGTGGTGGGCCTGGCCCATCCCGGCCTGCTGCTCGTGGCGGGCCTGGGCACCTCTGTGCTCGCGTTCCTGCTGGGCGCCGTGGAACTGACCATTAATGTGCTGAAGTAGGATAAGCGGGCTGCCGGGGCCAGGCGTACTGTTGACCTATGAGCTGCACTGAAGCGCGCATTCCCCAGGCGCGGATAGTTGGAACATCTCTTTCCGGAGCGCGGTCGCGATGACGCGCACGTGGCTGCGCTGGCTGCCTGCTGCCGCCGTTCCTGCCGTTATTGCCGCCGGCGCGCTGGCCGGATCCCTGCCCGCCAGCGCCGGGGATCCCCTGCCGCCCAAGACGCCGGAGCAGGTGCTGCAGTTGATTGCCCAGCACCGCGAGCCCGCCCTCTCCGGAACCCTGGAACAGTCTTCTGCGCTCGGGCTTCCCGAGTTGCCCAAGACCGGTGCCGGCTCGGCCCCGTCAGGTACGGCATGGCTCGAACTGCTGACGGGGCCGCACACCGCGCGGGTTTATCGCGACGGCCCGGACAACGCCCGCGTCCAGGTGATGGACCGGCTGGCCGAACGCAACGCGATCCGCCACGGCAACGACGTGTGGTTCTACAACTCCAAGGACAACACGGCCGCCCATGCCCAGCTCCCGGCCGACGACGCCGGTGACACAGGCCGTCACAGCGCCGGCAGCGACGTCACCGCCACCCCCGACCAGCTCGCCGCGATGCTACTGGCCAAGATCGAACCGGGCACCGACGTGGCGGTGGGAGCCGATGTCCAGGTAGCCGGCCGGCCCGCCTACAACCTGGTGCTGACACCAAAGTCCGATGCGACGCTGGTCGGGTCCATCGCAGTAGCCGTTGACGGCCAGACCGGTCTGCCGCTGGGCGTCGAGATCAAGGCTCGCGGACAGTCGGATCCCGCCTTCCGCGTCGCCTACACCAGCCTGACCCTCGGGGCCCCCGACGCGTCGGTCTTCACATTCACCCCGCCGCCGGGTGCCACGGTCGAGGAGATTCCGGTAAAGGAGCACAAGCACGGAAACGACGCCGGGAACGCGACGGCGCCGGCGGCCAAGGACCGCGCCGGCAAGCCGGCCGTCACTGGCTCCGGCTGGGACTCGGTTGTTGAGTTCCCGGCGGGAACGGCCGGCCCGGCGTCGGACGCCACGGCCCTGCTCGAACAGGCCACCGTCCCGGTCCAGGGCGGCCGGCTTTTGTCCACCGCGCTGGTGAACGTGTTGGTGCTCGACGACGGCCGGGTCGTCGCCGGCTCCGTGCCACCGGAGCGGCTCCAGGCCGCTGCCGCACAGAAGTGATGTCCGGCGCGGTATCCGGTGGCCGACGGTTGCTCCCTGACCATCCGGTGACGGCCGCGTGAGCGCCGCCGGGCCGGCGGCCGAGCTGAGCATTGAGACCACGGGCCTGACCAAACGGTTCGGCCGGCAGATGGCTGTCGACGGCGTCGACCTGGCCGTGCCGAAAGGCGCGGTCTTTGGTTTCCTGGGCCCGAACGGTTCGGGGAAGACCACCACCATCAGGCTCCTGCTCGGCCTGGCCACGGCCACCGGAGGCTCCATGCGCGTGCTGGGCGAGGAGATGCCCGGCAAACTCAATGACGTGCTGCCCCGGGTCGGGGCGCTGGTGGAAGGACCGGCGTTCTACCCCTTCCTCTCCGGCGCCGCCAATCTGCGCCGCATGGACGCCGCGGACCCCTGTGGTTCGGGCGCGACGCGGCGTGCCCGCGTCCACTCGGCCCTGGAACGGGTGGGTTTGACGCACGCAGCGGACAAGCTGGTCCGGGCCTACTCGCTGGGGATGAAGCAGCGGCTGGGGATCGCCAACGCCCTGCTCGCCCCGCGGGAACTGCTGGTGCTGGACGAGCCCACCAACGGGCTGGATCCGCAGGGCACCCGTGAGGTGCGGAGCCTGGTGCGATCGCTCGCGGCCGACGGCGCCACGGTGTTCGTCTCCAGCCACCTGCTGGCCGAGGTCGAGCAGATCTGCACCCATGCGGCCATCATGAGCGCTGGCCGGCTGGTGGCGCAGGGAACCCTGACGGAACTGCGCGGGGCCGGCCAGGCAAGGATCCGCGTGTTGACCCCGGATCCGGTTACCGCGGCGCAGGTGCTGGCCGGCCTCGGCCTGACCGCGACCCTGGGCACCGACGGCCGTACTCCCGGTGGCGCTGGTTCCGGTGCCGCCGGCTCCGGGACCGACGCGGCCCTGTTCGCGTCACTGCCTGGGGCTCCGGCTGCGGGTCCGGCTGGGGCTCCGGCAGCCCAGGAAGACGGAGGATCATCCCGGTCCGTGGAGCGGGCGGCCGTGCAGCCGGAAGCCGTGGTGGCGGCCCTCGTGGCGGCGGGGGTCCGGGTCCGCGGCTTCGCGACCGAACAGGCCAGCCTTGAGGACCGGTTTGTGGCATTGACGGGGGAGGGGTTCGACGTTGTCCAGTAACAGCTCATCCGCGGGCGATCCGGCAGCCGGCCCGTCACTTGCCCCGGCGCCGGGCCGTAGCGGCGCGGCCGCAGGCGCTGGCGGGGACGGCGGGGCCTACGCTGCGCCGGTCCGGCGCGGGTCCCTGACCGGTGACCTGCTGGCGTCCGAGCTCGGGGTGCTGTTCCGCCGCCGCAGGACGTGGGCCATGTTGTGCGCGCTGGCGGCCATCCCGATCCTGATCGCGGTGGCGGTGCGGGTCTCCTCGGCCGTGCCGGCAGGCCGCGGGCCGGCCTTCCTGGACCGGATCGCCCAGAACGGCCTGTTCGTGGGCGTCACGGCAATGGTGGTCTCCGTTCCGCTGTTCCTGCCCCTTACCGTCGGCGTCGTGGCCGGAGACACGATCGCCGGGGAGGCCGGACAGGGGACCCTGAGGTACCTGCTGGTGGCTCCCGCCGGGCGGATCCGCCTGCTGATCGTCAAATATGCCGGGGCGGCCGTGTTCGTGATCGTTGCCCCGCTCGTGGTGGCCCTGACCGGGGCCGGAATCGGCGCGGCGCTCTTCCCCGTGGGGCCGGTGACCCTGCTCTCCGGCGATACGATCGGCACCGGCGAGGCCATGGTCCGGCTCTTGCTGATCGCCGCGTATCTGGCGGTTTCACTGCTGGGGTTGTCGGCGATCGGGCTGTTCATCTCCACCCTGACCGATGTTCCGGTGGGGGCCATGGCGGCCACCGTGGTGCTCTCGGTCGTCGCGCAGGTCCTGGACGCGCTGCCGCAACTGGAGTGGCTGCATCCCTGGCTTTTCAGCCACTACTGGTTGGACTTTGGCGATCTGCTCCGGCAGCCGGTTTCCTGGGATTCCTTTGCCGCCAATGCCCTCCTCCAGGGCGGCTACGTCGCCGTCTTCGGCGCGCTGGCCTACGGCAGGTTCATCACCAAGGACGTGCTCTCCTAGCCGCCAGACAGGCCGGAACGGAACCCCGGAACGGGTCTCAGCAGTCGGACCCGGGAGCGGGTCTCAGTAACGGGCCGCGTAGCCGTACAGCTGCATCCCGGACATGGCGGCAACATCGGTCACGGTAATGCCGGCGTCGGGGTTCAGCGCCTGGACCACGCGGCCGCCGCCGAGGTAGATGGCCACGTGGTAGAAGCCCGGGGCCGAACCCCAGACGAACAGATCGCCCGGACGCGCCTGGGAGAGCGGGACATGGACCGGGGCCTGGGCGAACTGCTGGGAGGCAGTGCGGGGCAGGTACTTCCCTGCCGCGGCGAACGCATTCTGCACCAGGCCCGAGCAGTCAAACCCATAGCTCCCGGTTCCGCCGTACTGGTAGAAGAATGGCGATCCGGTCTTGCCGAGCGCCACCGAAATCGCGGTCTGGTTTGACCCGCCGGAAATCGGCGCCGGAACCGGAACAGGTACTGGCGCCGGAACCGGGGCAGGAATCGGTGCGGGGACCGGAGCAGGTACTGGCGCGGGATCCGGCGCGGATGCCGGAGCCGGCGCGGGTGCGGGTGCGGGCGCTGGTGCTGGTGCCGGTACGGGTGCGGGCGCTGCAGCGGGGGCCGGCACGTCGGCGGGAGCCGGAGCGGCTGGCTGTCCTGCTGCCGAATCGTCCCGTCCCGGAGCTGTTGGTGCCGGCTGTGAACCCGTGCCAGGCTGCGGCGCGGGGCCCGCCGCCGCGGTCAGTGCTGCGAGCCGTGCCTGCTGGCGCTGGCGGTCGAGGGCGTCCACCCGGGCCGATTCCAGCGCCGCGGTGGTGTTTCTCAGGCTTGCCAGCTGGTCCACGAGCGCGCTGCGCTGCGCTTTGGCATCGGCCACGACCTGGCGCTGGGCGGCGTCGGCGCGGTCGGCGTCGGCCTTGCGGTCCGCGGCAGTCGCGGCGGCCTCGTCGGCGGCGCGGTTGGCGTCGGCTGCGGCGTCGGTCAGGGACTGCGCGGCCGTGGCCGCGTTTTCCGCGGACTCGAAGGCCCGCGCGCGTCCGGCCGTTACGGCCTCCAGCGTGGCGGCATCCTCCAGGGCCCGCCCGGAGCCGCTGACAAAGCTGCTGAGGGCCGGGTTCAGGCCGCCGTTGCGGTACAGGTCACCGGCCAGCTGGCCGAGCTGTTTGCGGGTTTTGGCCTGTTCTGCCCCGGCCGCGGCAGCCCTGGCGGCCGCCACAGCCGCCGCTTCACGGCGTGTGGCCAGCTCCACGAGGGCCTCGCCGTACGCGTTGTTTGCTTGCAGGGATGCGGCGAGGCTGGTTTCCTGGCCGGCCGACGCGTCGGCCAGAAGCCCGTCGATCCTGGTGACCTCTGCCGCCGTCGAGCTCGCACTGGACTTGGCGGCAGCGATCTCTTCCGGTGAGGGGATCTCCGGCGACGCCGGAACCCGGCCGGCAGTCTCCAGCGGCGGGCGCCCCTGCGCAGAAAGCTGCGAAGAAATCAGCGCGGTGGTCAGCGGCGCGGCTTGGGCCGGGAGCGCGAGGGTTCCGAGGAGGACGACGGCGGTGCAGAGCACAGCCGTCTTGCGGCCGGATCGGATCCAACTCATGGGCAACCTCGCTGAAGTCTCAGGCTGAAGTGAGCGAGGTCGGATTTGGCGCGTGAAAGCCCTCTGCGGATCACCCAGCAGGCATGAGGCTACGTGCCAAAGGCTACTTTGGCAACACGAGTCACATGAATAACATAAACAACACCAGTGTCATTTGGCCACGTCCGTGACGGGCGTGTCCTGCCGACGGTCAGGCGTGCTGGTGGGCCTCGTGCTCTGAATGCGTGGTGGGCTCGAGCTGGAATGTGCAGTGTTCGGTGTCGAAATGGGAGCCAAGGCAGCTGGTGAGTTTGTCCAGGACCCGGTCGGCGCCCTTGGCGCCGAGCGCTGCGTCCTCCACCACCACGTGGGCGGAGAAGACGGGGACACCAGAGGTAATGGTCCAGATATGGATGTCGTGGACGGATACCACGCCGTCCACCGCCAGGATGTGGTCGCGGATCATCTGAACGTCCACGCCCTTGGGCGTGGCCTCGAGGAGCACGTCCACGACGTCGCGCAGCAGGTGCCAGGCACGGGGCAGGATCATGAGGGCGATGAGGATCGAGGCAATGGTGTCGGCCGCCTGAAACCCGGTGACCATGATGACCACCGCCGCCGCGATGACGGCAAAGGACCCCAGCAGATCCCCCAGGACTTCGAGGTAGGCGCCGCGGACGTTCAGGCTTTCCTTCTGGGCGCCGCGCAGGATCAGCAGGGAGACCAGGTTGGCGACGGCGCCGAGGACCGCCGCGGCGAGCATGACGTCGGTGTGGACCTCGGGGGTGGTGCCGAGCCTGCGGATGGCCTCGATGAAGATGACCACCGAGATGACGATCAGGACCAGTGCGTTGGCCAGCGCCGCCAGAACTTCGGCGCGCTGGTAACCGTAGGTGCGCAGATCGCTGGCCGGCCGGGTGGCGATCCATGCGGCCAGCAGGGCGATGAAGACGCCGGCTGCGTCCGAGAGCATGTGTCCGGCGTCGGCGAGCAGGGCCAGGGAGCCGGAGACCACCGCACCGATCGTCTGCACGAGCACCACGGCGAGCGTGATGGCCAGGACGGCGACCAGGCGCTTGCGGTGCTTGCCGGTGGCGGTCAGGCCGTGCGAGTGGCTGTGGTCGTGTCCCATGCCTACAAGGCTATCCCCAGCCGAGCTCGTGCAGGCGCGCGTCGCTGATGCCGAAGTGGTGGGCGATCTCGTGCACCACGGTGACGGTGACTTCCTCGATCACGTCCTCCCGGGAGGTGCAGATGTCCAGGATGGGTTGGCGGAAAATGGTGATCCGGTCCGGCAGCGAGCCGGCGTCCCACCAGGAGTCCCGCTCGGTCAGGGGCACCCCCTCATAGAGCCCCAGCAGCACGGTGTCCGGATCCTCCCCGGGCTGCGGGGTGTAGTCGTCCTCGATGAAGATCGCGACATTGCTCATGGTCTTTGCCAGATCCGGCGGGATCCGGTCGAGGGCGTCACTCACGGCAGCCTCGAAATCGGCCTCGGACATCGGGAAGGGGCCGCCGTCCGACCCGTCACCACCGTCCCCGCCGGCATTGCCGTCCCCGCCGTTCGGAACGATCGGCAGGCCGGGCGGGAGGGAGGAGGGCATAGGCAAACTCTAGCGGGACCGGCGCCGGGTCAGCCCCACGCCCACAAGGCAGATCACGCCGCCCACCAGGCCCCAGATGGTCGGAATCTCGCCCAGAACCAGCCAGGAGATCAGGATTGTGGTGCCCGGGACCAGGTAGGTGGTGGCCGCGAGGCGTCCCGCATCAATCATTGAGAGCGCATAGGCCCACGTGGTGAATGCGATCGCAGTGGGGAAGATGCCCAGATAGACCAGGCCCAGGGTGGCCGGCAGGGGAGCGGCCTGCAGCTCGGTGACCAACTGGCCGCTAAAGGGCAGGCAGCACAGGGCGCCCACCATGATGCCGAACCAGGTGGCCTGGGCGGCCGGGAACTTGCGGAGCACCGGTTTTTGCACGATCACGCTCACGGCCGCCAGCGCGGCCGCAAGCAGGCAAAGCAGGACGCCGGCCACGTCCGCCGTCGACCGCTGGCCGGAACCAAGCGCAATCACGGCCACGCCGCCGAACGCGATCAGGCTGCCGATGATGAGCCAGCGCGGGAACCCTTCCTTCAGGATCACACCGGCCATGACGGCGACCAGGATGGGGTTGACGTTGATCAGCAGGGCGGCCGTGCCCGCGTCGAGCATGTGCTCGGCGGCGTTCAGGGCCACGTTGTAGCCTCCGAACCACATGACGCCATAGGCCAGGATGGGCAACCACTCGCGGCCCCGGGGCAGGCCCCTGAGCTTGGGCACCACCAGCAGGCCCAGCACGACGGCGGCAACGGTCAGCCGGCCGAGGGTCAGGGACCCGGGGGAGAAGCTCGGGCCCACGGCCCGGATGCCCACGAAGGCGGAGGCCCACAGGACCACGGTGACGACGACGGCGGCGATGCCGAGCCTGCTGATCGTGGCCGGCTGCCCGGGAGGGGGCGGCGCGGGTTGCGGCGCGGGTGCGGGGGCAGCGTGCGGAGACCCTTCGTGGGGGCCTGCGGACGGAGTGGGGCCGGATGCGGCGGTTGTTGCCATGCTGCCAATGTAGCCGTTCCCGCCTCCTCCCGGCTGGCGGGAATCGGTCACGTCTAGTCGAGATCCTGCCAATCCCGAATGGCCTCAGCGCAGGACGCGTGCCGCCGTCCGGACGGCGGCCGCGACGTCGTTCAGCGCCGCCGAGCCGCGCCGCCATTGCTGCCAGTAGAGGGCAACGTCCACGTGCGCTCGCGGGGCGAGGGCCTCGAGCCTTCCGGCCAATAGGTCCTCCTCGATTTCGATCTCGGGCATCATGCCCCAGCCCATGCCCCAGCGGATGGCATCGCCAAACTCCTGGGCGGCCGGCACATAGTGGCGCGGCGGCTGCAGGGAAGCCCGGCTGACCCGGCGCAGCCAGCGGTCCTGCAGGTCGTCCTTGCGGTCGAAGACCACAACGGGAGCCGCGGCGAGCGTCGCGCCGGTCGCGCCCTCCCCAAACCAGCGGCGGGCGAAGTCCGGAGCGCACACCGGCAAATAGCGCATCGTGCCCAGCTTGCTCGAGGAGCAGCCGGGCACGGGCTGGGCTGTTTCCGTGATGGCGGCCGCGGCGGCTCCGGCGCGCAGCAGATCCAACGAGTGCTCCTGGTCTTCTCGCAGGATCTCGAGCTGGACGTTGTGACTGGCCCCCGCGAGGCCGGCCAACGCCCAGGTGTGCAAGGAATCGCTGTTGATCACCAGCGTCAGGCGCGTCCCTCCGCGGGGGTGTTCCGGCTGCAGCTCCTCGGCCAGGTCCGCGGAGAGCATTTCCAGCTGCCGGGCGAAGCGCACCACGGCCTCGCCGGACTCCGTGAGTCCGGGCGGCCGCGCCCGGGTCAGGACCGGCCGGCCGACGGCGGTCTCGAGTGCCCGGACCCGCTGGCTGATCGCCGACGGCGTCACGGACAGGTGCGCGGCCGCGGCGTCGAAGCTCCCGTGCGTCAGAATCGCGGCCAGCGTCCGGGCCTGTTCGGGGGTGATCTCCATCATTAGCCCATCTTACGTATCTGCAGAATCTTTAACTGGTTTCATCTCTGGCGGGCGCCTACCGTGGAGTGGTGATCCTTCCCCTGTTTTCCGGTCTTTCCGCCGGACTGTCCCTCATCGTTGCCATCGGCGCGCAGAACGCTTTTGTCCTCCGGCAGGGCATCCAGCGCTCGCACGTCGTCATGGTGGTGGCAGTCTGCGCGGTCTCGGACCTCGTGCTGATCCTGCTGGGCGTCGCGGGCATCGGCATCCTCCTGGACCGGGCGCCGGCTGCCCTCGTCGTGATCCGGTGGGCAGGGGCGGCGTTCCTCCTTGCCTATGGGGCGCTCGCGGCCCGGCGCGCGGTCCGCGGGGAGCAGATGGAGAATCCCGGCAACAAGCCCGCCGCCGGCCGGGTCGCCGTCCTTGGCACCTGCCTGGCCTTCACCTGGCTGAACCCGCACGTCTACCTGGACACGGTGCTGCTGCTCGGGTCCCTCGCTGCCGCCCAGGGCGAAGCCGGGCGCTGGTGGTTCGCCGCCGGGGCCGGCCTGGGAAGCATTGCCTGGTTCACCGCCCTCGGCGCGGGAGCGCGGTTCCTGACGTCCCTGTTCCGGCGCCGGACGGCCTGGCGCGTGCTCGACGCCGGAATCGCCGTCGTCATGGTCACCCTTGCCGTGCTGCTGCTCACCTGAACCTCGACCACCCACCGCTCCTCCCCGCCGCGCTCCGCTCGCCCACGCAAAGTGTCGGGAAAGCTCAGGCTGATCCCCCGTCCCCGGGTTAGGCCGGTGGGCCCTTGTCCGTTCAACGTGGCGGGGTCACGATGGCCGGATGACAGCATCCCCAGCCTCGGCCAGCGAACGACGGCGTGCAGCCATCGGCACAGCCGTCTTCGCCATCGCCCCCGCAACCGCCGCCGGCGTGGTGCCGTGGCTGCTGACCCGCTGGAAAGTGGAGTCGCCGGTCCCCGGCGGGGTGCCCGCGCAGATCGCGGGCGCCATGATGATCGGTGCGGGCGCCGCCGTCATCGCGAACTCCTTTGTGCATTTCGCCGTCGAGGGCATCGGGACCCCCGCGCCATTTGCCCCGCCCAAGCAATTGGTGGTTGGCGGCCTCTACCGGTACGTGCGGAATCCGATGTACGTGTCCATTGCCGCGGCCGTCGCGGGGCAGGGGCTTCTGCTGGGCCAGCCGAAGCTCTTCCTGGCCCTGGGCATCGGCGCCATCCCGGTGGTGGCTTTCGTCCGGCAGTACGAGGAGCCCACACTGGCCCGGAAGTTCGGTGCGGCGTACGAGGAATACCGCAGCAACGTCCCGCGCTGGCTGCCCAGGCCCACGCCGTGGCGGCCCGACGGGCCGGAGCCGTCCCGGCCCTAGGCGTTGGCGGTCTGGGCATTCGCGGGCTGGGCGTTGGCGGGCAGGGCATCGGCGGGCTGGGGTAGCCCCGGGGCCCGGCCCAGGGGAGCTGTCCGGCCGCTATTTGCCGCTTCCGGCCCACTCCAGCAGCCGATCCAGCGGCCAGGTGGTGACGATCCGCTCGGCGGGTACCCCGTTCGAGGCCGCGCGCTCGGCACCGTACTGCAGGAAATCCAGCTGGCCCGGCGCATGGGCGTCGCTGTCGATGCTGAACAGACAGCCGGCATCGAGGGCCAGCCGGATCAGCTCGTCCGGCGGATCCTGCCGTTCGGGGCGGGAATTGATTTCGACGGCCACATTGTTCCCGGCGCACGCTGCGAACACGCGCGCGGCGTCGAACTCGGACTGCGGGCGGGTTCCCCTCGACCCCTGCAGCAGCCGGCCGGTGCAGTGGCCGAGGACGTTCGTGTGCGGATCATTGATGGCGCCCAGCATCCGCTCGGTCATGGTGCTCCGGTCGGAGCGGAGCTTCGAGTGGACGCTCGCCACCACGATGTCCAGCCGGTCCAGCATCTCCGGGGACTGGTCCAGGGTGCCGTCCTCCAGGATGTCCACCTCAATCCCGGCCAGGAGGCGGAAGTCGCCGCCGTCCGCGTTGATGTCCGCAACAACGTCCAGTTGTTCCCGAAGGCGTTCGGCGCTCAGGCCGTTGGCGATCTTGAGGTTGGGGGAGTGGTCCGTCAGGGCGAGGTAATCCCGGCCCAGTGTCCGGGCGGCGTCAGCCATCAGTCCGATCGGGGATCCGCCGTCGGACCAGTCGCTGTGGCTGTGCAGGTCCCCGCGGAGGGCCGAGCGCAGTTCGGCCCCGCCGGTCGCCAGGGGTTGCTGCCCGCGTTGGCGCAGATCCTCAAGATAGTCGGGCACGCCGCCGTCGACCGCCTGCCGGATGACGTCGAACGTTCTGTCGCCGATCCCCTTCATGCTCTTGAGCCGGCCGTTGCGTGCCCGCGCTGCGACCTCCTCCGGGTCCAGGGCGCCGATAATCCCGGCCGCCTTGCGGAACGCCTGGATCTTGAAGGTGGGGGCGAGCCCGCGTTCGAGCCAGAACGCAATCTCATTGAGGGCATCAACGGCATCCATCAGTCCATCTTGCACCCACTCTGCCCGGCTCCGCCCCCATCTTGGCCAGGCTTTGTATCGGCGGGAGGGGCCGATTTTGGATAATCCGGGGGTCTGCCCTTATAGTTTTATAGTCCAGTTCGGAGGAACCCGAAAGGACAAAAACGACAGGCTTCGGCCCTTAATTTTTGCCCTGATATGTTTCACCGGATGGCGTCCTGGCCCCCATCGTCTAGCGGCCTAGGACACCGCCCTTTCACGGCGGCGGCACGGGTTCGAATCCCGTTGGGGGTACGCAAGGAACTGGTCAAACCGGGTGAAAAAGTCTGGTAGGCTAAAGGCCTTGAAAATCTGCGGTAGCGATATCGCAGGCAGCAAGAACAGGCAGTAAACAAGCAAGGCCCTGTAGCGCAGTTGGTTAGCGCGCCGCCCTGTCACGGCGGAGGTCGCGGGTTCAAGTCCCGTCAGGGTCGCTCTGATTGCCGGAAGAAATTCCGGCCTTCAAGGTGACATGTCACCTAGGCTCTGTAGCTCAGTTGGTAGAGCGTTCGACTGAAAATCGAAAGGTCACCGGATCGACGCCGGTCGGAGCCACCACTGGGAAGCATCAGTTCTTTGAGAACTGGTGCTTTTCTTCTTTAACACCATCTCCTGCTCCGCTTTATCGACGGGGGAGACGGGCGGCGATGGGCGGCCGGCGGCGGCGACCGTTTGGGGGCCGTCCAGCCGGCCGGGCTAGACTCGCACGCTGGGGAAAGAACACCAAAGCCGCCGGCAGCCCGGTCCGGGCGGGCGGCGCAATCTCAACCGAAAAGTGATTCTGCAACGTGACTTCGAAGAATATTGCCCGTCCTCTCGCCGCAACCGCCCTCCTCGCAGCCCTGGCGCTAACCGGGTGCTCGGCCCCGCAGGCCGGCAGCGCGCCTTCGTCCGCCGCGGGCACGTCCGCCGGGGGCGAGTCCACTGCTTCGGCGTCCGCCACGCCGAGCCCCAGCGGAACCTCGGGACCGTTCGGCGGCTTCACCAGCGCCGCCGAGGCTTGCTCCAAGATCTCGGAGCAGGCAACCGGCGCCACGCTCCTTCCGTTGTCGGCCGCCCAAGGCAAGACGGCGGAACTGGAACAGTTCAAAACGGAGCTGGCCGAGACGGCCGAACGCGTCCCGGACAGCCTCAAGGCCGACTTCGCCAACCTCAAGGAGGTGGCCGTTGCCGGCGTCACCGACCAGACGGTCTTCTCCAGCGGAAAGCTCCAGGCCGCCATGGCGCCGGTCACGACCTGGATCGCCACCAACTGCAAGTAGGGGGTTCGGCCAGGCCAACGCCCGCGTCGGCTCCCGGCTGACATTTCGCAGCCGACAAACGGCCGGCCTTGTCCCCAACGCGGGCCGCCCGTTCCCGCCCCCACCTGCGTGGACTGTGGGAACGGGCGCCGCAAGATTCCCCCACGGGCCCCCAGGCAGGGACTAGGGTTGTGTCAAAGAGAAGGGGGAGTGCGTTATGGAATACCAGAATTCTCAACCCGTCGCCGGTCCCGCGGCCGGTCAACACGTTGCCGGCCTCGCAGCAGGTCAGCCCGGTCCCGGCGCCCTGGTCAGTCCTGCGGACGGTCTGTCCGCGCCGGCCGGCACCGGCCGCACGGTCATAGCGGAAACCGCCGTCGCCAAGGTCGCGGGCATCGCCGCCCGATCGGTGCCCGGCGTCTATTCGTTGGGCTCAGGACCCTCACGCGCCCTCGGGGCCATCCGCGACGCCGTCGGCAACGCCGATCACGCAGCGGGCGTCCGCGTGGAAGTCGGCGAAACGCAGGCGGCCGTCGACATCGATCTTGTTGCGGTGTATGGCACCCCCCTGCAGGCCCTAGCGGACCAGGTCCGCGCCGTCGTCTACGCCGCCGTCGGGGAACTGGTGGGTCTCGAAGTGATCGAGGTCAATATCGAGATCAACGACGTTTATGTGCCCGGCCCGGCCAAACCGGCCGCGTCCGCCGAGGCCCGGCCAGTCAGGGAGGCAATCTAATGAGTCTGACGGTAGTGGGAATCGCCATGGGCGCCTTCGTGGCCTTCATGTCCTTCCAGTTCGGTGCCTGGGGCTTCCTCGGCGCCCTGTTCTTCATGGCCATCGGCGCCCTCCTGGGCCGGGCCGCAGAGGGGAAGCTGGACCTGCGCAGCGTGTTTGACGCCCTCACAGGCCGGCGTTCCTCCTCATGAGCATCACGGCTGAAGCGCCGATCCCCGGCACCGCGATGGCCGGGCACAACCGCATTAGCACCCAGGCCCTGACGAGCGTGGCCCGGGCGGCCGCGGGGGAGGCCCTCGGTGTCCCGGCGCACGACGTCCGCGCCGACTGGTCGGACGATGACGGGCTGCTCGCGCTGTCGCTTGTCATGCCCGTCGCGGTCCCGAACCTCACCGCTGTGGTCCGGGACCCCGGCCGCGTCGCCGGATTCGGTGGTTCCATCTGGGAGCGTGCCGTCGCCGCCAAGGCCCAGATCCTGCGCCGCGTGACGGAACTGACCGGAGCGCAGCTGAGCCGGGTGGACATCCGCATCAGCGGGGCCGCCGTGCGCGGGGGAGGCCGGGTACATTGAGCCAGGACACCCAGAACGCCGGAATCGACTCCGCCGGGCACGACACCGATGCGGTGCCGGGGAGCGCGCCGCTGGGTTCCGGCGCCGCGGGCATGGGCCGGATAGTGAAACGGGAGACGCACACATCGCGCGCTGTTGTGTCCGTGATCGCGGCCGGCCTGGTCATGGCCTTGTTCGGCTATGCGCTGCTTGAGACGGGGGTCCGTGCCATCGGGCAGCCGCCGTGGCTCGTGGATCCGCAGACCGCGGCCGAGCGGGTAGTAGCGCTCCCGGCGGGAATCCCGCCGCTTCTGCTCGGCGTCACGGGCGCTGTGATCGCGATGGCCGGATTGTTCTTCTTCCTCAATGCCGTGCTGCCCGGCCGGCGGGCACGCCACCTGCTCCCGGACCGCCGGGCCGCCGTCGTGGTGGACGATGAGGTGATCGCCGCTGCCCTGGCGCGCCGGGCCCGGCTGGCCGCCAACGTGGCCAAGGAACAGGTGATGGTGGTCGTGTCGCGGAACCGGATCACGGTCAACGTCCGGCCGACCTCCGGTGTGCCGCTGCGCCCGGACGCCGTCCTGGAGGCTGTGCGCCGGGAAGTGGAGGAAATGGGCCCCTGGCCGATGCCGGAAGTGCGGATCCAGGTATCCACAGCCGGGGTGGTGGGGGCATGAACAACACCCCCCGGGCGCTGAACCGCGTACTGATCGGCATCCTTGGCATCCTCCTCCTCGCCATCGGCGTCCTCCTGATACTGCTTGCGAGCGTCCCGGCTGTCGGCGTGTGGTGGCATGAGTGGGCCGGCGGTGTCCTGAGCTTCTGGCTCGATTTGTTCGAACGGACGCAATTCCCCCGCCGCCAGGGGAGCTGGCTGTGGCTTGTCATCTGCCTGGCGCTGCTGGTGGTGATGGGCCTGATGATCGCCTGGATTGCCCAACAGGGTACGGGCCGGACCAGCCTGCTCGTGGCAGAGGAGGACCCGGGTGAAGTGCCCGGCAACGTCGGAATCAGCGGCGGCGTGGCGGAGCAGACGCTCCGCGCAGCGCTCGCGGACCGGCCCGACCTGGCCGGCGTTACGGTAGCCGCCTACAAAATCAGCGGGGAGCCGGCCCTCAAGATCCGGGTGGAACCGCGCCAGGGTGTTGCCCCGCACCGGCTCGCCGCCGAAGTTTCCGCCCTGGTAGAGGCGCTCGACGCGGTAATCGGCAAACGCACGCCGGTGCTGATCCACATCGGATCCGGCGCGCGGTCGCGGTTCGGCCGTTCCGAGCGGGTCCGCTGAGCCGGCCGTGAGGCTGAGGCAGCCTTCCCGGCAGGCGCGCCGCGGGCCGGCCGGCCGGCCGACGGGCCACGGGATCTCCTTTGCATAAAGCTTTCATGTAAACGCTTGCATTCGGGGTACCTGTTGATTACTGTGATGGTCGGCACACGATCAGTACGGCCGTTTTTCACCGGTACTCAGCGAGGAGCACTCCAGTATGAAAACCCGCAATTTCCTACTTCCCGTCGCAACGGCAGGCATTTTGGCTATTACCCTTTCGGCGTGTGGCGGCGGAGGGGGCGGCACTACCAGCGGCAGCGACGCCGCCTCGCAGGGCCTGGACGGGCGCGGCCCCATCACTTACGTTCAGGGCAAGGACAACAGCAACGTGGTCCGCCCGCTGATCGACAAGTGGAACGCCGCCCACCCGAACGAAAAGGTCACCTTCAAGGAGCAGACCGACCAGGCCGACCAGCAGCACGACGACCTCGTCCAGCACTTCCAGGCCAAGGACCCCGGCTACGACGTCGCGAGCGTTGACGTCGTCTGGACCGCCGAATTCGCCGCCAAGGGCTGGCTGCAGCCGCTCAAGGACAAGATGGCGCTGGACACTTCGGCCATGCTGAAGCCGACGGTTGATGCCGCTTCCTACAAGGGCACGCTGTACGCGGCACCGGAATCATCCGACGGCGGCATCCTGTACTACCGCAAGGACCTGGTCCCCACGCCCCCGAAGACCTGGGACGAGATGATGAGCATGTGCTCCATCGCCAAGACCAACAACATCGGCTGCTACTCCGGCCAGTTCAAGAAGTATGAGGGGCTCACCGTCAACGCCTCCGAGGCAATCAACTCCGCCGGCGGAGCCGTGCTGGACGAGAATGGCAAGCCCAACCTGCTCACCGCGGAGGCAAAGGCCGGCATGGCCAACCTGACCAAGGCCTACGCAGACGGCTCGATCCCGAAGGAAGCCATCACGTTCCAGGAAGAGGAAAGCCGCCAGGCATTCCAGGACGGCAAGCTGCTGTTCCTGCGCAACTGGCCCTACGTCTACAACCTGGCCACCACTGAAGGCTCCTCCAAGGTCAAGGACGTCCTGGGCATGACCGCACTCCCCGGCAAGACCGGTCCGGGCGCCTCGTCCCTCGGCGGCCACAGCGCCGCGATCAGCGTCTACTCCAAGAACAAGGCCACCGCAGTGGACTTCCTGAAGTTCCTCACCACCGAAGAAACCCAGAAGTTCTTCGCCACGCAGGGTTCGCTCGCACCGGTGCTCGGCAAGCTCTACGACGACAAGGAGCTCGTCGCCAAGCTGCCGTACCTGCCGGTCCTGAAGACCTCGATCGAGAACGCCGTGCCGCGCCCGGTCACCCCGTTCTACCCGGCCGTCACCAAGGCCATCCAGGAAAACGCGTACTCGGCCATCAAGGGCGAGAAGACTGTAGACGCGGCCCTGTCCGACATGCAGAAGTCCATCGAGTCCGCTAGCGCGGGACAGTAGGTCCATCATGGCAACTGAAGTAGGCCCGACGTCGGTCAAGGCACCGGCGTCGGGCGGGGCACCGATCCACCACGCACCCAAGGGTGTTGGGGAGGACAACCGCATCGCGACGCAGGGGCGCTGGGCAGCTTGGCTCCTGGCGCCGACCATCCTCGCATTGTCGGTAGTGATCGTGTATCCGATCATCACCGCCATTGTGATGTCATTCCAAAAAGATGCCGGTCTGGACCCCGCTACGGGTCTCTTCGTTGAGGGCGGCCCGGCCGGCTTCTCCAACTACTACAACTGGATCTTCCAGCAATGCCCGGCTCCGTCCGGCGGAACCGTGGACTGCCCGCCGGGAACCCTGGGCGCGCAGTTCTGGTCCGCCACCGGCACCACGTTCTTCTTCACCATCGTSACGGTGGCCCTGGAGACAGTGCTCGGCTTCTGGATGGCCGTCATCATGGCCCGGGCCTTCAAGGGCCGCAGCCTGGTCCGCGCAGCCGTCCTGGTGCCGTGGGCCATCCCCACCGCCGTGACGGCCAAGCTGTGGCTGTTCATCTTCGCCTTCGAAGGCATCGGCAACAAACTCTTCAACACCACCGTCCTGTGGACCGGCAGCGAATGGCCGGCCAGGTGGGCCGTGATCATCGCGGACGTCTGGAAGACCACGCCGTTCATGGCGCTGCTGATTCTCGCCGGSCTGCAGATGATTCCCGCGGAAGTGTACGAGGCGGCCAAGGTCGACGGCGCCTCAGCCTGGCAGCGGTTCCGGATGATCACCCTGCCGCTGGTGAAACCGGCGCTCATGGTGGCCATCCTGTTCCGCACCCTGGACGCGCTGCGCATGTTCGACCTCCCGTACATCCTGACCGGCGGWGCGAACAACACCACCACGCTGTCCATCCTGGTGATCAAYCAGATCAGGCAGGGCTTCAACGCGGCGGCGGCTTTGTCCACCATCACGTTCATCATCATCTTTCTGGTGGCWTTCATCTTCGTTCGCTTCCTCGGAGCGAACGTCGTGGAGCAGCAGACCGGCGCAGGTAAGGGGAAGAAATGACCGCCGCGACGAGCRCCGCAACCGAGCTGCGCGCAGAGCAGGACCGGGGGCGGAAGGCCGCSCAGAACCGCGAGAAGTGGGCCCAGAGCCGGACCTACATCAGYGCGGTCGTGATCCTSTTCTGGTGCCTGGCTCCGGCCTACTGGATGGTGGTGACGGCGTTCCGCGACGTCGGCTACACCTACGACACCTCGATCCTGCCGACCCACATCACGCTGGACAACTTCAGGACGGCGTTCGACACGTCCTTCGGCAACCACTTCGGCCAGGCACTGCTGAACAGCTTGTTCATCGGCACCGTCGTCACCCTGGTGTCSCTGGTGATCGGCGTGTTTGCCGCCTACGCMCTGGCCCGCTTGAACTTCAAGTTCAAGTACCTYGTGCTGGGCTTCATCCTGGGCGCTTCCATGTTCCCCGGCGTCGCCCTCATCACCCCGCTGTTCCAGCTCTTCACGAACATCGGCTGGATGGGCACCTACCAGGCCCTGATCATCCCGAACATCTCGTTCGTGCTGCCGCTGACGGTCTACACCATGACMTCCTTCTTCCGGGAGATGCCGTGGGAGCTSGAGGAATCGGCCCGGGTGGACGGCTGCACGCAGGGACAGGCSTTCCGGAAGGTCATCATGCCGCTGGCCGCACCGGCCATCTTCACGACCGCCATCCTGGCCTTCATCTCCTCGTGGAATGAATTCCTGATCGCCAGCCAGCTCTCGTCCGACGCRACGCAGCCGGTCACAGTGGCCATTGCAAGCTTCGCCGGTGCGCAGCCSAACCAGATYCCGTACACCGCGATCATGGCTGCGGGAACCATCGTGACCATTCCCTTGGTCATCCTGGTGCTGGTGTTCCAGCGTAAGATCGTCGCCGGCCTCACGGCCGGCGCGGTTAAGTGACTGAGGCGTGATGACTGACGAGCAGAACCAGGGCCACGTGCCGGCGACGCGTCGAAAGGTGCGCTCCGGCGAGGACTTCGACATCATCATCGGGTTCCTCGGCTTTTGGGCCGTGGTGCTGCTGGTGGTCACTGTCTGGATGGAAGTGACCGCCCAGCCGGCCCTCTTCTGGGCCCTGGGCCTGCTCGCCATGCTGCTGGCCCTCTACGGGATGATCCGGCTGCGCCGGCGTTTGCCGCGCCGGACGGCCAGCCGGCGCGGCTAGGCAGCCGGGCAGCAGCCGGGCAGGATTATTCAGCCGCCGGGGGAGGCGGGCGAAACACGTCTGCGGGCAGCCGCCAGGCTTCCACGGACCGTTAATTAGGGGGCACAGGTGGCACGGACGGAACGGGCGCAGCGCGGCGGCCACTCGGGCGTCAGCATTGAGGATGTCGCCGCCGCTGCGGGCGTGTCAACGGCCACCGTATCCCGGGCCGTCCGGGGACTGCCCCGTGTTTCCCCGGCAACCCGCGAGAAGATCCTCGGCATCGCCGAATCCTTGGGCTACGTCGCGTCGTCCTCGGCGTCCGGCCTGGCGACGGGCCGGACCAAAACCATCGGCGTGCTGGCCCCGTTCGTCAGCCGCTGGTTTTTCTCCAAGGCCATCGAGGGCGCCGACCGGGAACTGCACTCCCGGCAGTACAACCTTTCCCTCTTCAACCTCGGCGGCCACGGCAGCCACCGTGAGCGGCTCTTCAGCAAGACCATGGTCTACAAGCAGATCGACGCCCTGCTGGTCCTCTGCATGGCGCTCACCCACGAGGAAATCGAGCATCTCCAGAAAATCGACATCCCGCTGGTGGTGGTGGGAGGTCATGTCGAGGAGTGCCCCTACATCGGCATCGACGACTACGCCGCGGCCGCCACCGCAGTGCGCCACCTGATCGGGCTGGGCCACACGGACATCGCGCTCCTGCACGGCGACGACGAAACCGACCTCAACTTCGACGTCCCCAGGGTCCGGATCCAGGCTTTCCACGACATCATGGGCGAGGCGCGGCTGCCCGTCCGGGCCGAATGGGACCTCTGGGGGGACTTCACCGTGCGCAGCGGTCAGGAGGCATTCCGCCGCCTTTGGGCCGCCGACGGTCCCAAGCCCACAGCAATCTTCTGCGCCTCCGATGAGATGGCCATGGGCATCATCTTCGAGGCCAACAAAGCCGGTGTGCGCGTCCCGGAGGACCTCTCGGTCATCGGCATCGACGACCACGACTTCGCCGAGGCCATGGGCCTGACCACAGTCGGGCAGCGCCCGGACCAGCAGGCCGAACTCGGCACCAAAATGCTGCTGGACGAGCTCGACGGCATTTCCGGCTCCGTGCAGTCGGCTGTGGCGCCGCACCGGCTGATTATCCGGACGACGACGGCGCCGCCGCTGCGCCAGTCCGCGCGGCTCCGCTAGCGGCGTTCGGGCCGGGCTAGGACGCGCGGGCCAGCTGGCGGATTGGCACCCAACGCGAGGCCAGCCGGCGGTAGGCCGCGGCGGCGCCGGTCATGTCCCCCTCCGCCAAGCACTCGATGCCGAGGCGTACGTCCAGCGGCGAATCATCCGGATAAACCTTGTCAGCCACCCCGCCGTAGTCGAGTTCCACTGCCGAGTCCGGGTGGAAGAGCTCGAGCCATTCCGTGAGCTGGGTCAAATCCTCAAGCATGTCGAGATCGGGCGCGGCGAGGGCCAGGTGCGCCACCGCGTAGCTCACCCGCTCCAGCGCGTTGCCGATGCCGGCGCGGATGCGGACCGTCACAATGTGGCCGTCGGCTTCGACGACGTCGGTGGGATCCGATTCCTGGAACAGGCAGAACCAGCTGAACGGAATGCCCCACGTGGACGCCCTGGTGTGGACCCGGCTCAGGCCATCGTGGGCGCGCACCTCATCAATGCGTTCCTGGTGTTTGTCCCGCTGTTCTTCCGGGATCAGCAGCTGGGCCAGGGGCCCGTGGATGCCTTCCATCAGGGCATTGGCGGCCAGCCCGGCGCGGAGGACCAGCTGGCTGGGGCAGTACAGCAACCGGTCGGGCTGCGGGGCGGCCGCTGTCCCGGACTTGACGGCGTCGAGCGTTGCGCCGGACGGGGCCCGCCTGGCCGGGACCGCGACAACGCGCACCAGATCGGTCCGGCCGGTGGGAAACGGATCCCCGTCGGGCCGGGTGATGCGGCCCAGGGACGCCAGCAGCTCGGCGTTCTCCACAGCGGCGCGGGACGCCTGGCCGGCGCCGGCGGCCTCCAAGGTCTTCCGTTGCTGTTCGGGGAACGCCTCGAGGGGCTCGTAGATCCGGAGCGCGGAAGAGAACGGCAGCCCGGACTGTCCGTGGTAGATGCTCCCCGTCATTGGATCACGACGCTTCCCTGGCCGGCAGCCATTAGTCCGCCAGTTCCGCAATCACCGGGGCATGGTCCGAGGCGCCCTTGCCCTTGCGTTCCTCGCGGTCGATCATCGCACCGGTGACCCGTGCCGCCAGGGCCGGGGAGCCGAGGATGAAGTCGATCCGCATACCCTCCTTTTTCGGGAAGCGGAGCTGCGTGTAATCCCAGTAGGTGTAGACGCCGGGCCCCGGGGTGTACGGGCGGACGACATCCTGGAAGCCGGCCTCCTCGAAGGCGTGGAAGGCGGCCCGCTCAGGTTCACTGACGTGGGTCATGGCGTTGGCGCGGAAGAAGTCGATGTCCCAGACGTCATCGTCCTGCGGCGCGATATTGAAATCGCCCATCAGCGCGATCTGCGCCTGGGGGTCCTCCTTGACCCAGGTGCCGGCGTGGGTTTTCAGGATGTCCAGCCAGTTGAGCTTGTAGGGCATGTGCTCATCGTCGAGGGCGCGGCCGTTCGGGACATAGAGGCTCCAGACCCGGACGCCGCCGCACGTGGCGCCGATGGCGCGGGCTTCCTGCACGGCGTCCTTGCCGCTCTTGCCGAACACGGGCTGGTCCAGGAAGGTGCGTTCGACGTCGTCGAGTCCCACCCGGGAGGCGATCGCGACGCCGTTCCACTGGCTCAGGCCGAAGTGCGCCACCTCGTAGCCCATGTTCTCGAAGAGCTCCCAGGGGAAGTTCTCGTCCTTGCATTTGGTTTCCTGGATGGCCAGGACGTCGCAGTCCGTGCGCTGAAGCCAGGACTCTACACGGTCGGCGCGGGCACGGAGCGAGTTCACATTCCAGGTAGCAATCTTCACAGTCCCTAACTTACCGAACTTGGCCCCCGGACGAAGCCGCCGGTCGGCTCCGTCCTCTGGAAATTAGTAGGAAGTCCGAGTATATTCGGCTGAAGAGATGATCTAGGTCACATGCAAAGGAGCATTCGGTCATGGTTCGAGAACTATCCCATTACATTGACGGGCAGCGGGTTGAGGGTACCTCCGGCCGGTTCAGCGACGTCTATGATCCCTGCACCGGCGAGGTCCAGGCCCGGCTGCCGCTGGCCAGCACCGAGGAAGTGCRCAACGTGATCGCCAGCGCCGAAAAGGGGCAGGTGGAATGGGCCGCGATGAATCCGCAGCGCCGCGGCCGGATCCTGCTCAAGTTCGTGGACCTGGTCAACGAGCACATGGACGAACTCGCCACCCTGCTGTCCTCCGAGCACGGCAAGACCTTCCCGGACGCCAAGGGTGACATCCAGCGCGGCATCGAAGTGGTCGAATTCGCCGCAGGCGCCCCGCACCTGCTCAAGGGCGAGTTCTCGGACAACGCCGGAACCGGCGTCGACGTGCACTCGATGCGCCAGCCCCTCGGCGTCGTTGCCGGCATCACGCCGTTCAACTTCCCGGCCATGATCCCGCTGTGGAAGTCCGGGCCGGCTCTCGCCGCTGGCAACGCTTTTATCCTCAAGCCCTCCGAACGGGACCCCTCCGTGCCGCTGCGGCTGGCCGAGCTCTTCACCGAAGCGGGCCTCCCCGACGGCGTCTTCAACGTCGTCAACGGGGACAAGGAAGCGGTGGACGCGCTGCTGGAGGATCCCCGGGTCCAGGCCATCGGGTTCGTCGGCTCCACGCCCATTGCCCAGTACATCTACGCCACCGCCGCGGCGAACGGCAAGCGCGCGCAGTGCTTCGGCGGCGCCAAGAACCACATGGTGATCATGCCCGACGCGGACCTGGACATGGCCGCGGACGCCCTGATCGGGGCAGGCTTCGGCTCCGCGGGCGAGCGCTGCATGGCGATCTCGGTGGCCGTCCCGGTGGGCCGGAAGACCGCGGACGTCCTCGTGGAGAAACTGCAGGAGCGGATCGCCGGCCTCAAGGTCGGCCACAGCCTCGCCAAGGATTCCGATTTCGGCCCGGTGGTGGCGGCCTCCGCAAAGGACCGGATCGAAGGCTACATCGCCTCCGGCGTCGAGGAAGGCGCCAGCCTAGTGACCGATGGCCGCGGCCTGAAGGTGGAAGGCTACGACGGCGGCTTCTGGGTCGGACCCACGCTGTTCGACAACGTCACGAAGGACATGAAGATCTACAAGGAGGAAATCTTCGGCCCGGTCCTCAGCGTGCTCCGCGCCGAAGACTACGACGAGGCCCTGCGGCTCTGCAGCGAACACGAGTTCGGCAACGGCGTGGCCATTTTCACCCGCGACGGCGACGCCGCCCGCGACTTCGCCAGCCGGGTCCAGGTGGGCATGGTGGGCATCAACGTCCCCATCCCCGTGCCGATTGCGTACTACACCTTCGGCGGCTGGAAGGCGTCCGGATTCGGCGACCTCAACCAGCACGGGGCCGACGCCTTCCGCTTCTACACGAAGACCAAGACGGTCACCAGCCGCTGGCCGTCCGGTATCCGCCAGGGCGCCAGCTTCATCATGCCGGAAGGCAGCTGATGGGGGCGGACGTTGCGCGGGTGGCGGACAGTGGAGAAGCGGCCGGCGAACTCTTGGCCGGGGAAGTGACGTTTGAACGGCGCGGCCGCCTCGGCGTCGTGACGCTCAACCGGCCCGCGGCCGTCAACGCCCTGACGGCCGGCATGGCCGCCGCGATGCTCGAACAGCTCACGCTCTGGGCCGACGACGACGCCGTGGCCGCGGTACTGGTCCGCGGCGCCGGGGACCGGGGCCTCTGCGCCGGCGGGGACATCGTGGCCATCTACCGGGACATGCTCGACGGCGGGGACGCCACCGCGGACTTCTGGGCGGTCGAGTACCGGCTGAACCTGCTCATCTCCGAATACCCCAAGCCGTACGTCGCGTTCATGGACGGGCTGGTGCTGGGCGGCGGCGTGGGGATCTCGGCCCACGGCTCCGTGCGGATCGTCACCGAACGCACCCGCACGGGCATGCCCGAAACGACGATCGGGTTTGTTCCCGACGTCGGCGGCACCCTGCTGCTCGCCGGCTCGCCGGGGGAGACCGGCACCCATGCGGCCCTGACCGGAGCCCATCTGAGCGGCGCGGACGCGCTGTTCCTGGGCCTCGCCGACTGCTTCGTGCCCTCCGGCCGTTTGCCGGACCTGGCGGCAGCGCTCGAAACCGAGGAGGCGGAGGCCGCCGTCGCCCGATTTGCCGAACCGGCACCGGCTTCAGCCCTGGCCGCACAGCAGGAATGGATCGACGCCTGCTACTCCAGCGACGACGCCGGGGAAATCCTGCGCCGGCTGCGGGCCTTTGGTGGAGAGGCGGCCGGGGAGGCCGCCGCAGCCGCGGACACCATCGAGGCCAAGTCGCCGACGGCGGTCAAGGTGGCGCTGGAATCCCTGCGCCGGGTCCGCGGCCTGAGCCTGGAGCAGGCGCTGGAGCAGGAGTACCGCGTCGGCCTGCGCTTCCTCGACGGCCCGGACTTCCGCGAAGGCATCCGCGCCCAGGTGGTGGACAAAGACCGCAATCCCCGCTGGAAACCCGCCACCCTCGCCGAGGTCACCGGGACGGACGTCGCGGCCTACTTCGCCCCGCTGGGCGGGCGCGAACTAAAACTCTCTCCGAAGGAGAAGAACGCGGAGAAGAACAAGGAGAAGAACCATGTCTGACGCAGGAGCCCCGGTTACCGGCACCATCGCCTTCCTCGGCCTGGGCCACATGGGCGGCCCCATGGCCGTCAACCTGGTCAAGGCCGGCTACCGGGTGACCGGCTTCGACGTCGTGCCGGCGGCCCTGGACGCCGCCCGGGAGCACGGCATTCCCACTGCCGGGACGGCTGTCGAGGCGGTGGCGGGCGCCGCCGTCGTGCTGACCATGCTGCCCAGCGGCAAGCACCTCCTTGACGCCTACCGCGGCACGGGCGGTACGCCCGGCCTGCTCGAAGCCGCCGCCCCGGGCACCATGTTCCTGGATTGCTCCACCATCAACGTGGACGAGGCCCGCGAGGCCGCAGAACTCGCGGTCGCGGCCGGCCACCGCGCCGTCGACGCCCCCGTGTCCGGAGGCGTGGTGGGCGCCGAAGCCGGCACGCTCACTTTCATGGTCGGTGCCCTTCCCGAGGACTTCGAGGCCGTCAAACCCCTGCTGGAAGTCATGGGCAAGCGGGTCGTCCACTGCGGCGCGCACGGTGCCGGCCAGGCGGCCAAGATCTGCAACAACATGATCCTGGGCGTCTCGATGATCGCCGTCAGTGAGGCCTTTGTGCTGGGCGAGAAGCTCGGCCTGACCCACCAGGCGCTGTTCGACGTCGCTTCCGCCGCCTCGGGACAGTGCTGGGCGCTGACCACCAATTGCCCGGTGCCCGGTCCGGTCCCGACGAGCCCCGCCAACCGGGACTACCAGCCGGGCTTCGCCGGGGCGCTCATGGCCAAGGACCTCAACCTGGCCCTCAACGCGTTGCAGAGCACCGGCGTCGCGGCCCGGCTCGGGCCGCTCGCGGCCGAAATTTACGATACGTTTGCCGCGGAAGGCGGTGCCGGCCGGGACTTCTCCGGCATCATCACCGACATCCGGGAAAAGTCGGAAGCAGGCAAATCCGAGGCAGGCACGGCCGGGCACTAGTTTTCGGACCGAAGCCAACGCGCAACATCAGAACCAGAACCAGACCAGCACCACCTAAGGGGACCACCCATGACGGAACAGTACGCAAACATCCTGGTGGAGCGCCGCGGCCGCGTGGGCCTCGTGACGCTCAACCGGCCCGAGGCCCTCAATGCCCTGAACAAGGCCACGATGGACGAGCTGGTGAAGGCAGTCGCCGGGATGGACGCGGACCCGGGGGTCGGTGCCGTGGTGGTGACCGGTTCGGCGAAGGCCTTTGCGGCCGGCGCGGACATCAAGGAAATGCAGTCCAAGGGCTACATGGACATGTACGCGGCGGACTGGTTCCGCGGCTGGGAAGACTTCACCCGGCTCCGCATCCCCGTCGTGGCAGCCGTGTCCGGCTTTGCGCTCGGCGGCGGCTGCGAGCTGGCGATGATGTGCGACTTCATCATCGCCGGGGACAACGCCAAGTTCGGCCAGCCGGAAATCAACCTTGGCGTGCTCCCCGGCATGGGCGGCTCGCAGCGCCTGACCCGGGCAGTGGGCAAGTCCAAGGCGATGGACATGATCCTGACCGGCCGCTTCATGGACGCCGAGGAGGCCGAACGCGCGGGCCTCGTGTCCCGGGTGGTCCCCGCCGCGGACGTCGTCGAGGAGGCGCTGAAGGCCGCCGAGGTGATCGCGTCCAAATCCAAGCCGGTGGCGATGGTGGCCAAGGAAGCGGTGAACGCCGCGTTTGAGACCGGGCTTGCCCAGGGCGTGCTGTTTGAACGGCGCGTGTTCCACTCGCTGTTCGCCACGGAGGACCAGAAGGAAGGCATGGCCGCCTTCACCGAGAAGCGGCAGCCGGAGTTCAACCACCGCTAGGCGGCACCGGCCGGCCGCGGGAGCAGCCGGCCGGCCTCAGGTGAAGATGTCGGCCACGTACCTGCCGTGGGTGCGCTCCACTTCATCCATCCAGGCCTCGGCATCCGCCTTGGAGGCGCCGGTCGCTTCCTGGTAAATGAGGGCGCACGTGTCCCTTACCTGCGGCGCCATGTGCTTGCCGTCGCCGCAGACATAGACCGTGGCGCCCTGCCGGACCAGCTCGACGACGTCGGCCCGGTCTGCCCAGAGCCTGTCCTGGACGTATTTCAGGCCGTCCTCGGGTGCGGTGGAAAAGGCCGGCCGCAGATCGAGGTTGGCTTGGTCCGCCCACGACGCGAGTTCCGAGCGGTAGAGGAAGTCGGTGTCCGGGGCGCGGCAGCCGAAGAACAGGAGGGCAGGTGCCGGCGTCGTCTCCTCGGCCTCGGCCTGCAGCGCCCGGTCCTGGACGAACCCGCGGAAGGGGGCTAGCCCCGTCCCCGCGCAGACCATGATGAGCGGGACCGCCAGGGAGGGCGGCGGGTGGAAGGCCGCGTTCGAGGGGCGGACAGTAACCGCGACCCTTGACCCGGGCCTGGCCTGGGCGAGGTAGGTGGACGAGGCCCCTTCGAAGACCCCGCGGCCGGACCACGCCGGAGCCTGGATGACGGCGAAGGTCAGGGTCACGTGGTCGGGGCTCCAGAGCGGGGACGAGGAGATGGAGTACCGCCGGGGGGTCAGCTGGGTCAGCAGTTGCAGGAACGAGGTGAACGACAGCTGGCATGACGGATACGTCTCCAGCAGGTCAAGGAGGGAAACGCGCTTGTCGAGGACCTCGGCCGCGTACCGCCCGCGGTCCTGGGCCAGGGCCTCAAGTTCGGCGCGGTGGGCAGGATCGGCCGCGACATCCGCCAGGTCCTCGAGCTGGGTGCGGGTGGCGGGGACTGCGAGCTCCACGTAGCTGCTCAGCAGTTCGCCCACGGCCACCGGCGCGCCCGTGGGCAGGAAGGTGTCCCCGCGCTCCATGGCCAGCTGGACGTGCGAGTCGTAATCGAGGTTGAAACGGGCCAGGGCCCGCTGCACGAGTTCGCTGGGATTCAGGGGCAGCACGGCCAGATAATCCCCGGTCCGGTAGCTCATCCCCTCGGGCAGGGCGATCTCGACATGCCGCTTGGACCGGGCGCCGGGCTTGGCCAGATCGACCAGTTCCCGGTTCGCGACGACGGTGCCCAGCGCCAGCCCGTTCTGGCGCAGCATCGGATCCCGGACGTTCCCGACAAACTGCAGTTCCAGCTCGGGCTGCGCTGTCGGCGGGCTGGTCCGCTGCCCCAGGGCGTCGTCCACCGTGGGCCAGAATCCCGCGTACCACTCTTCGAAATCGCCGAAGAAGTCGCCGCGGGCGTTGGCCTCGCCCCGGGCATAGATCCGCGTGGCACCGGCTGCCTCGAGCCGGGCGTCGATGGCCTTGGGCACCTCCTGGTACGTTCGCGCCCAGTCCTTATTGCCGTTGCCGAAGACCGTGTACCGCACCCCGGCGAGGGCGTCCGGCCGCAGGCTCTCGGTCCAGGCCACGAATTTTCGGGCGTTGTCCGGCGGCTGCCCCTCGTAGGAGGACGTCACGATCGCGACGAGACCCTCCGTGGGCAGCCCGCCGGCCGCCTCGTCGAGCGGACCGATGGTGGGGCTGTAGCCGCGCCGTCCGGCGTCGTTGGCGAGGCGCTGGGCGAAGTCCTTGGACGTGCCTGCATTGGAACCGTAGAGCACCCGGATCGGGACGCCGTTGGGCGCGGCGGCCGCCGCTGCGGCTTCGGCCTGCCGTGCCTGTTCGACGTCGGCCCGGGGGCTGGCCGCGATGGTGACGTCCCGCCTGCGCACGTGGATGAACAGCCCTTCAGGCTTCATGGTCAGCGTGTGTTTGATCTGCAGCTCATAGCCCGGGTCCGCCGCCGTGACCTCGAAGCGCTGCAGGAGCTTGGCCAGGAAGAGCATGGCCTCCTGCAGGGCAAATCCCCGGCCGATGCAGGAGCGCTGCCCGTTGCCGAAGGGCTTCCAGGCATTGGCGGGGATTTCGGCGGCCCGTTCCGGGGAGAACCGCTCAGGGTCAAAGATGCCGGCGTCCTCGCCCCAGGCCGCCTTGTCCCGATGCAGTTGCGGGATCAGGATCATGATGGGCTGGCCCGCGGGGACTTCGTAGCGGCCGCCGAGCGTCGTGTCCTCGTAAGGAGTCACGTTGAACGCCGGGGCGGTGGGCCACAGCCGAAGCGTTTCCTTAAGGATCTGGTCCAGGTACCCCAGCCGGGGCAGGTGCTCGAACCTGGCGCTTTCGGTGCCAAGGACCTCGTCCACTTGTGCGCGCGCCTTGGCCAGGACGCCCGGATGGCGCAGCAGTTCGTAGAGTGTAAAGGACAGCAAGCCGCTGGTAGTCTCGTGCCCGGCAATCAGGAATGTGACCATCTGATAGCGGATGTTTTCATCGGATAAACGCTCACCGGTCACCGGGTCCGCCGCGCTGAGCATGGTGTCCAGGATGTCTTCGCTGCCCGGCGGGCTGGGGTTGCGCCGCCGGTCGCTGATGATCTGTTCGGCGACCTCGAACATCAGGGCATGGTCTTCCTCGAGCTGGTGCCGCCTGCGCAGCATGATCTTGTTCTGCACTGGGAGCCTGCGCGCCCGGTCCCCGGATTCAACCAGGGCGCGGACCATGGCGCCGACGAACGGGTGCATCTCCTCCCGGTAGAGGCTGTTGAACCGGTAGTTGAACGAGCACAGGGCGATGGTGTCCAGCGTCAGGCGGGTGGTGCTGTCCGGAATGTCGATCCGCGCCGTGGGGCCCAGCCTCTCCCACTTGAGCAGCAGTTGCTCGACGATGTCGTCCATGCCGGCGAACATCCGCTTCAGCGCTGCAGGCCCGAACGCCGGCATCAGGATCCGGTGTGCCTTTTGCCAGTTGGGTTCCTGTGTATCTGCGGTGAACAGGCCGTCGCCGGCGAACTGCCTCACCTGCCGCAGGGCAACGCCCAGCACTTTGCCGAACCGGGACTCATCGCACACCTCGTTGACGAGCTGCTGGGAAGAGATGGCGACGATACTGCGGTTGAAGAACTGGATGCGGACTATGGGGCCGTACCGCTCCGCCAGCTCGACTATTCCCAGGATTCCCTTGCTGGAGTCGATGTCCGGCAAATTGCCGACCACCGGCCTCGTGGGGGGCTGCGGTATAGGGACGCTGGGCGAAGTCATGGCCACTCCTAGGCGATCGCCAATGGACGCGCTGTGAGCACTGCTTGCTGCCTGGCCGGACGGGACCGGCCCGGCCAGCTCCGCACCACGATACTCCGGCCACCTGCCGGGCAAAATAGGTACGGCAACCAAACGGGGTCAGCCCGCTGGGAGGCCTGCGCAACGGGGGACCTGCCTGGCGCGACACGCCGGTTGGGATCTTGGCGTTCCTGCTGCCGGCGGGGTGGGAATGTCAATCAGATTTGAGCCCACTTAGCACAGCAATCGCAGCTTGAACGGGAACCACATTTTGCCGTGGAAACGACTGAAAGGCGCTTCGCGTTGCATGGTTGTCACCGAGGCAAGGGCCGCATCACGCTCGGAGTTAGGGGACAGGATCATCTCGTTCTTCACGGCTTCCAACAATTCGACCACCGTTGCCGACGATACATGCTCGGGATTGCCCAACGTCCGGTCCATGAGGCTACGCTCAGCTTCAGTCGAATAGCGAAGCAGCATTAGATCCGCTCTGGGTCCTGGATGACTTCCGGTCCGGCCGCAGGGTTACCACCACCAACCGCGGTGCCTTGGATCCGCGGGCGCCTGAGCGGTGATGAGCCGGCAGGCTGGAGCCGCTATGACACTCCCGGCTCCACGGTCTACATTTCCGACAATGACGAGATCGCCTTCGCGGAGGTGCTGTCCGGCTACACCTTGAAGCTTGGCACCAAGCACCCGATGCAAAAGGAGCCGACTTCATGGGGATGACCCTGGAGGACTGCGTCAAGGGCGTCAAAGACGACTGGGGCAACCAGGTCAAGATGGGTTGCCTGCCGCGGCACTGGCGCGACCGGCGCAGCACCTACCAGCTCAGCCTGGATAACGCAGGTTGGTGGGTTGATGTCGAGCACCCTGACTCCATCGCAGCCCTAGACAATATGAAGTGTGGTGGTTGCCTGAAGTAGGACTGGAACCCCGGGTTCAAAGAGATTCGTGGGTTGCCGGCCCACGGTCTGTTCCGCATTCTGGTGCGGGTGTGGACTGGTAGAGCCACATTTGAACGTCTGGAGGTTCCAGCCATGAACAAGCGTACCTACGTCGGTTTGGATGTCCATGCGCGCAGTGTCAAGGGTTGCGCGATCGACCGCGAAACCGGCGAAATTCTGCGCCAGAGC